>DAOWFD010000282.1 GCA_030638185.1 Candidatus Aegiribacteria sp. | reverse complement strand
TACTGTCTGGTATCCGCCCTTGCCGTTTCTTTCAAGTTCAAGTTCGCTGCCGATTGAATGCTCGGCAGAAAGAGCTGAAATTCTGTCACCTATGTTACTATGAAGAGAACTTCCCTCTTCAAGGGTAACCGTGAGTATCGATTCGGTGGGATTGGAAACCTCCAGAGGTCCAGACGGCTCGTTGCAGGATAACAATGCAATGACAAAGAGTGTGAATACAAGGAATATTAAAAGAATTCTTCTCATCAGAACCTCCATAGATCATTCGTCAACTTTTGAAATATACTCCCACTTGCAGAGCTTCGCTATTACTGCATTCAACAAGATATTGAGATAATTTCTGATATTAACTCATCAGTTTGATCGAAGAAGACCTTCTCCCAATCAGTTGTAGATGAAAGCGTTGCTGGACAAACTAGAATTCGAGAAGCGTCCAGCATGGTGTACAAAAAAAAACGGGGATGCCGAAAACGGTGTCCTCGATTTCTTATTTCGCACTTTGGATTCGTAGCGGTCTACACCATAGACTGGATAAGTATACCGATAAGAGGTGCTTAATTCATCATTGAATACCCTACTAAAGAACTCTGTATATTGCTGCTATTGACTTACATATTGTATTCGTATATATAAATTATAAGCTACAAGTAACCATGTGGGTCCGGTTAGGAACATACCAGACACACGTTGCTTCATTTCATCAGGCGTACACGTAATTTTGTTCTCCTTCCGGCCCTATGAGTTGGAAGGGGGAGATGATGTTTTTGCGAAATACTTTCTTTGTCATTTTGCTGTTTTTGCTTGTACCGTTTGAATCTTACGCAGATTCCGCACTCCAGACGGACTGGTCAGGCGGATATGGAATTCTCGGTCCGATCCTGGACTGGGGCAATAGGTTCTACCAGTCTTCTAACATTAACTGGTCTGACATTCCGGGCTCCCTGCTGCTTCCGGAAGGTATTCTGGAACATACCATTGATGGGTACTTCTATGGTGCCGTGTCCGTATACTCTGAGGACATAGACGGCGACGGAGATATGGATGTGCTCGGTGCTGCAGCATCTGCCGACGATATCACTTGGTGGGAGAATATCGACGGCTCGGGTACTTTATGGACCGAGCATACCATTGATGGGGACTTTGATGGTGCCAGGTCCGTTTACTCGGAGGACATGGACGGTGACGGCGATATGGACGTCCTCGGTGCTGCATGGGGAGCAAACGATATCACTTGGTGGGAGAATATCGACGGCTTAGGTACTCTCTGGGTCGAGCATACCGTTGATGGAGAATTCGACGGTGCCGAGTGCGTATACGCGGAGGACATAGACGGTGACGGCGATATGGACGTCCTCGGTGCTGCATGGGGAGCAGCAAGCGATATCACATGGTGGGATCTTGCTGCATCTTCACCCAGCGGTTATCTTGAATCCAGTATCCTCGATACACAGGGGGATACCGACTGGGATTATCTCGATTGGAATTCACAGATTCCTGCAGGAACCAATATTTCATTCCAGGTCAGAGCGTCCGACAACCACACAGCAATGGGAGCCTGGTCAGACATACTGACCTCACCATGCCCGCTTGAAGGAATCCTGAATGACGGTGACAGATACGTGCAGTATAGAAATATCCTGAGCACATCTAATCCTGATACAACTCCTTTGCTTAACGACGTAACGATAACCTGGGACCCACTCGGAGTCGGGGATGATCCACAGGCTACAGAATATCTCCTCCATGGGGCCAAACCGAATCCTGCCTGCGGAGCCATACATATAGGCTTCGCTGTTCCTGTGCAGTCCCCTGTAAAACTCTCTATCTTCGATCTCACTGGACATCTTGTGACTACGCCAGTGCAGGAAGAGTATTCACCTGGAGTACACGAGGCACAAATTGATGAACTGATGCCTGGCATCTATTTCTGCAGGATGGTTTCAGGCGATTTCACAGCGACACAGAGCTTTGTGGTAATAGAGTAGATACAAGAGCCCGCGAGTGTTACTGGATATCAGGAAACCAGCAGAGCCAGGTGCTTAAGGATGCGCCTGATGACAAAAAGCTGTTTGATAAAAGAAGTAACCTTTAGAGGATCTTGTTCCAGCCGGCGGGAGTTTTCCTGTAGCCCGACATCTCCAGCGTGAGTTCATCACCGTCCCATTCGGGGAACCTTACCGCCCTGCAGCCCCGATATCTCAGGTACCCCTCAAGGGTTTCAAGGAACCTGTGAGCC
>DAOWFD010000184.1 GCA_030638185.1 Candidatus Aegiribacteria sp. | reverse complement strand
CGAGGGTTTCCCTTACGTTATGGTCGGTGATGAGAATTCCCAGCCCCCTTGCTTTTAGTTCCGTTACTATACCCTGGATATCATCAACAGCTATGGGATCAATACCCGCAAAGGGCTCATCAAGGAGCAGGAATGCGGGATCTGTTACGAGTGCTCTCGCTATCTCAACCCTTCTTCTCTCTCCTCCGGAAAGAGTGTATGCCTTCTGATCCGCAACCTTCTCAATTCCCAGATCCGCAAGGAGCCGTTCCTGTCTCTTCTTCCTGTCCTTCTTTCTGAGTCCAGTTGTTTCCAGGATACTCATGATGTTGTCGGCAACTGTCATTTTTCTGAACACGCTTGATTCCTGGGGCAGGTAACCTATTCCCAACCTGCATCTTCTGTACATGGGCAGATGGGTTAAAGTGATATCATCCATGAATACATCACCTGAATCCGGCCTGATGAACCCTACGATCTGATTGAAAGTAGTGGTCTTTCCAGCACCGTTCGGTCCGAGCAGCCCGACGATCTCACCCCTCGATACCGAGAGAGATACCTCATCGACAACAGCTCGTTTCCGGTACTTCTTAACCAGCATGTCTGTCCTCAGTATCTTCGGATCTGATTTATTTTTTTTGCCCGCGATCATGGATTACCTCCGAGGTAACTGTACGTTCCGGTAACATGGCCCGTCACGATGACTTCCATGACCTCCCCGTTTTCAAAACTGATACGAAGACTGTTGCCCCTGACGGTGTTCATTTCATTTCTTGAGGCAGCCTCACCTCCGGATTTCATCCGGAGTGTTGCTGAACCTGCAAGCATCACGGAATCGGGTTCACCGTTCTCAAATGCGAAGAAAGCCCTTTCCGATGAAAACCATGTTTCAGCAGGGGGATCAACACCTGTATCAAGAAAATAACCTGAGGCTCCCCCCTCTACCCTGATGGAACGGGGATCACCGGAAGATTCCAGGAGTATCTCCATCCAGTCTCCGGATAGTTCCATATCCTCCGACTCGAGCATCGGTGAGCCGAAAAGCTCGAACCGGTCCTCATTGCCGAAGTATCTCAGGTATTCGGACATGGAATAGAAATCCTTACCCGGCATAGAAACTGAAGCGTTGCCCTGAGCCTCCGCCAGGTTTTCATCGGGAAAGAACTCCATCCTGTCAGCGGTAACGACCAGACTGTCCTCGCCCTCCACCCTCCTGAGTACAGGATCAACAGTTATGAAAAGGCTGCCTCTATCCCTGTCATAGAGCGCATACTGTCCCTCAACTCTTCCTATCCGGGGGCCTGTCATGATAACGTTCTCCCTTGCGGTCGCCTTACCTGATTCCCGGAAATACACCACTTCTCCGGCCTCCAGAACCGTTTCTCCATCGGTAAGTATAACGCTGCCGGTCATGGTTATCATTCCCGCCTCTTTGATATACTCAAGGTAATGGGAAGTTCCTGTAAGGGTATCAGCTTCAACTGTAACATTGCTGTAGAATACCGCGTTGCCGGACTCCTGCCAGACGGTTCCACTGTCTGAGGTTACGGTTACTTCTCCATCGGTGACTACAACATTACCGATGAGGTCTATAACAAGTTCATGAGAATCCGTATCCCTGCTCACCGCCCTGTCCGCTGTTGTTGTGAAAACCCCCACACCTGCCACCAGTACCGAGCAGAATACAAAGAGCAAGCTATTCAAGATCCAGAGTCCCCGAGTACACTGCAGTGAACTCCTCCTCTATATCAACGCCATCAACCGCTCCGAGACCTGTATCAAGATCAACCCCTCTCCCGGAAAGGACTGTTTGCCCTGCCGAATCCGGAATGGTTAAAACTACCAGACAGTCACTGTGGAAGGTCTCCATTTCATCATTCCAGATTATCTCCTGCGTTTCCAGATATCTGCCATCATCGGTTTCAGCGTTGACATTGCCCCAGATCCTCATGAGGCCCGATTTAAGTTCAACCAGTCCCGAGTCACCTCTGAGAATTGTTGTCGGAATATCCTCTTCGAAGAAAATCAGATCGATCACAGAGAGAAGAAGCAGGCTGTCTCCTTCAGTATAAACGGCCTCTTCGCTCACAAGGCGCCAGGAGCGATAACCTTCCCTGGACTGCACCATGGTAAAATCCTCAACGATCTGTATCGGTTCCCGGTCGGGGTCCATATCAACGGGATCGGAGCTACCGCAGGCCAGGAGCAAAGCCAGGACGGCGAGCCCAGCGCTCATGAATCCAGACCCATTGTTCGGGATCTTCATGTACCCACTCCTCAATCCTTCCTGTAAGATCAGCTGTAAGCTTAATATAACCTTTGTCTCCTTCGTACTCCGACAGGTCCAGAGGTTCATCGATCACAAGCGTATATTTCCCGTCTTTCCCTCTCGATATATGCAGTGTAAGAACGGGAATTCCAAACCTCAGGGCCAGCTGCGATGGGCCAACAGGTGTCCTGGCGGGGAGACCCATGAAATCGACAAAATCGCTTTCCACTCCCATGGTATCCTGATCTATCAAAATACCCACAGCGGTATTATCACGCAACACCCTCATAAGCCTTGCTATACCGCTACCCCTGTCGATAAGCACCGTTCCGCACCGGGCTCTCAGGTTGTTGAAATACTCGGACGTTCCCCGGTGAGCAAGTTCTCTTGTAACTATACCTATCTTATGCCCCAGAAGCAGAACGGCTCTTGGTATCAGTTCCCAGGCCGAGTAGTGCGCTGTTATGGCAATGACTCCCCTGCCGAGGGACAGCGCGACCTGCATGTGTTCCTCTCCTTGAATCTCAACTACCTGGCGAAACTCATCGTCGGATCTGTAATTGAGATTGATGAAATCAATTATCCCGGAAATAACGTACCTGTATACATGACTGAGGCGAACTTCCAAACCGCAGGGACGGATGATGTGTTTCTCGTTTATTCTGAATATTCTTCGGGATTTACCGGGAATCAGAGCAGCGACCGACCCGAAAATACAGGCGATCACCCAGATAAGTTTCCTGGGCATAACCCTCCCCAGAAAAGCAAAGAACTTAACCAGAGGAAGAAACAGTGAATGCCTGAATCGGCGGAATGGAAGACGTGATACCATTATCGGTTTATTTCACACCCGCCTGGAGAGCATCGTGAAGGTAGAGAATACCCACAGGTATCCGATCCTGATCGATAACCACCAGGGATGTTATTCCGAGTTCTTCCATTCTGGAAACGGCAATGGTGGCAAGTTCCTCTTCACAGCATGTTGAGGGTACCCTGATAAGTACATCTCCAAGAGTCAGATCAAGCACATTCGCGCGATTCTTCATGAGCCTGCCAAGATCTCCGTAAACAAAAATCCCGTTCAGTTTTCTCTCTGTGTCCGTTGAGAAACATACCCCCCGGTGACCGGTCATTACCGCGATGGCTTCCGTAAGGGGTGCCGATTCGCTGATTTCCGGGAGTGAATCGGAAACCATCAGATCACTTACCCTTGTTAGAAGCTTTCTGCCAAGTGTTCCGCCTGGATGAACCTGGGCAAAATCATCGGAGGAGAAGTTTCTAACCTGAAGAAGTGCCATTGCAAGGGCATCACCCAGCGCCATCATTGAGGTTGTACTTGCTGTGGGTGCAAGGTCGTAGGGGCAGGCTTCCTTCATATCAGGAAGGGGCAGAACCACATCAGCTGCCCTCGAAAGAAGAGAATCTCCGGAGCAGGTAATAGCGACAATCGGAATCTTCAGCCTCATGAAACAGGGAAGAAGCAGAGCTATCTCCTCCGTTTCCCCGCTTTTGGAGAGAACAAGGGCGACATCGTTCTTCTGAAGTATCCCCAGGTCTCCGTGGATGCCATCCGAAGGATGAAGAAAATACGCCGGGCTGCCTGTACTTGTCATGGTGGCGGCTATTTTCCTGCCCACATGCCCGGATTTACCCATGCCGCAGATTATTATTTTACCATCGGTTCCGGCCAGGGTCTCCACCGCTCTGCTGAAAGTCTTTTCAGCGAGCCTGGCGGTAGCTTCGAGCCATTCTGACTCTATCCTGAGAACCCTTAAAGCTTCTTCGTAAAGGTCAGCCATCTTTCAGGCTCTCCAGGAGCATATCTACAACCTCTCTGACCGCTCCCTTTCCTCCGGCCCTTGTCGTAACAATATCACATTCAGCTTTTACAAGAGGGTGAGCGCTGGAAGGGCAGGCTCCAACACCGGCTGTTCTTATTGCCGGCAGATCCATCAGGCCATCTCCCATAAACATTGCTGTTTCGCAGCCAATCGACAGGTTTTTACAGATATCTCTGAGGGCTGCAGCCTTTTCGTCACTGCCCAGGCACAGCAGTTCTATCCCCAGATCCGCCGCTCTTCTCCTTGTTGCGGGAAAATCCCTGAAGGAAACAAAGGCAACCGGGAACCCTCTCCTCCGGAGCTCGATTATTCCCGCTCCATCTGCTGAATTGAACTTCTGAACAACCCCCTCGGGGCCGTAGTACAATCCTCCATCGGTAAGTACCCCGTCAACATCAAGGGCCAGCAATCTTATTTCATTAAGTTGTATCATCGGCCTTCCCAATGGATAACAGCTTTCCTCACCATGGAATCCAGGGTATCGAAATCCACCATTGTAGCTGAGTCGCTCAGCGCCGATGGGGGATCAGGATGTGTCTCTATAAAGAGGCCGTCAACACCCCAGGCAGCTCCTGCACGGGCAAGTGCCGGGGCGAATTCCCTGCAGCCTCCGCTTACCCCGCCGGCTGCTCCGGGACGCTGAAGGGAATGGGTTACATCCAGAATTACCTTTTGCGAAAATCCGCTCATTATGGAAAGTGACCGAAAATCAACTACTAAATCACCGTAACCGAAAAAGGTACCTCTCTCGGTAAGCCAGATTTCAGGGCATCCAGCCGCTGTAACCTTCGCAGCAGCACCCCTCATATTCGCAGGATTCATGAACTGACCCTTTTTAATATTTACAGGTTTCCCTGTGGAGCCTGCCGCCTGCAGAATCGAAGTCTGCCGGCATAAAAATGCCGGGATCTGGATGACATCAACAACCTGAGCTACAGGTACTGCCTGCTGCGCACTATGAATATCGGTAAGGGTTCTGACGCTGAACTCCCCTGAAATCTCTTCAAGTATTCTTAAACCTTCATCCATTCCGGGACCCCGGTACGAATCGTGGCTGGTCCGGTTATCCTTCAGAAACGATCCTTTAAAAACCCACTCGTATGGATGGTCAAGTGATTCCATGAGCTCAGCAGTGAATTCTGCGACTCTCATGGATATCTCTCTGGATTCAAGGCTGCAGGGACCGATTATGAAAAGGGGTACTCTGTCATGTATTGAAATACTCCACCGCCCTGTCAAGATCTTTTTCAGTATCTACACCTATTCCCCGGAATTCACCGGTTACAACCCGGATTCGCACTCCCCGTTCAAGCCACGCGAGCTGCTCAAGCCTTTCAGTTCTTGAAAGAGCGGTACTTCCCGCTGCGATGCACCTTTTAAGTGACTCCGGGCTGAATGAATAAATACCGATGTGTTCCAGCAGAATACTCGCTTTATAGGGAATGGGATACCTGGAAAAATATAGAGCTTCCTGACGATCATTAATGACAACTTTCACAGAATCCGGTGATCCGGCAAGCTCTGCGGGTATTCTCCTGGCCAGGGTTATAACCTGATCATCTTCCGAAGGTACCGCAGTAAGGGAACTGATCCAGTCTTTATTCACAAGAGGTTCATCACCCTGCACGTTTATTATAGTTTCTCCCGGAAAACCAAGCAAACTCCAAGCCTTGAAAACCCTGTGGGTACCTGATGCAGCTTCTCCCGTATAAACAACCTCAAAACCGGCGTTATCAACGGCATCCATAATACGTTTATCATCGGTTGCCGCAACGGCCCTGTCAACGGAATCGCGTATCCCCTGCAATACTCTGATTATCATGGGAATTCCTGCTATGTCCGCCAGAGGTTTTCCCGGCAGTCTTTCAGAAGCGAACCTGGCCGGGACTATGGCAACGATTCTTTCTGAAGGTGTTATTCTCCCAGCCATTTCTCAGTGGCCCATAATGAAATACTTAATACTGTTTCCTCCCGGAAGTTATCCTGAACATCACGCCAGTACTGATAACCGGCGGCGATATCTACCCCCGCCCTTCCCTTGTTGAAACTGTACCCGGCGCCTGCTGTAAAGGTTGAAGCACCGTCCCTCCATAAACCATCCATATAGCTGAACCCTGAACGGGCTGAAATGCCGTTTCCTGCATTAACTTCAGCTCCCACTGAATAAATACTTCCGGGATCCGTCCTGCTATCGAGAATGTTCATGACTTTTCTACTGTAAATATCTATACCAATAAGAAGTCTTTGAATCGGCCTGAAGGATAATCCTACGGATATTTCACCTGGAAGAGAGTATATGCTACTGGAGTTGTCAACTTCTGAGGTTGAAAGGAAATCCCTGTTTATTTCAAGGGTTCCCTTCCTGTCGGTTGATATGGAGAATCCCAGTCCAAATCGATCAGTGTTTACAAGTATCCCGAATACACCACCCCATGCCATTCTGAAACTGGCATCATCACGGTAAACAGAGCTGTCCGACATCGTAGTAGTAGTATCTGTTTGTGTCAGGGTTATATCAGAAAGGATATTTCCGAAAGAACATCGCCCTCCTACGGAAAAGGCCAGCCAGTCACAGGTTCTGACGGAGAGGCCGGCATAGGTTTCCACAAGACCGCCTGACCAGGAAAAATCCCCCGTATAATCATCACTGACAGTTTTATGAAGCACAGTATCAACCCTGCTTCTGCCATCTATAGTACCGGTCAGAACGATTCCTCCGGGGAGCGGCACAAAAGCCGATGCAGTCGGAAAGCCAAGCCGATTATCCCAGGCTTTTACATCACCTTCACTGTATCTTCCCCCGAAACATATTCCTCCTTCAAGCCTCCAGGCGGAAGCAGCGGGATTCAGCATGGAAAAGGCCGTATTGTTCGGCACGCCGATACAGACTCCGCCCATACCTAAGGATCTTGAATTCAGGGGCAGGATTTCCGAACCTATACCATCGGGCGGAGGCAGGTAATCAATAGAAAAAATCCCTGAAAGAACAAGCACAATACAGGTAAAAATAGTCATACGATCTCCTGCGATTCATGTTTCATTTTCGATCAATCGATGTATCCTGACAGGGTGAATAATGTTCCCGATACTTCACAGTTCAAATGCTTCACCCTGTGCGGGAATGATCGACGTTTTACCAATCCGCTCAGCAATCCTGTCCGCCAGTATTTCACACTGATCGGGCTCGCCATGAACAAGGAATATACTCTCCGCGGAGCTACCGACTTCATTCGCGTATTCCACAAGGGCATCGGAATCCGCATGAGCTGAAAACCCGTGTATCCTCACTATCCTTGCCTTGACCGGATATTTGGCGCCGAGTATTCTGACTTTTTCAGCTCCGTCGACAATCGACCTGCCGAGAGTACCGATTGCCTGGTACCCAACAAACATTATCGT
>DAOWFD010000071.1 GCA_030638185.1 Candidatus Aegiribacteria sp. | reverse complement strand
CTTCATATTGTTGAGATGGAAAGGCTTTCTATGGAACTTGATATGGCCTCTGCCATGTTGCCTTCAGATTCACTTCTGTGGCAAAAGGTGGATAGCCTGACCCTGCTTCTCGATTCCCTGCAGTTCAACGAGAAAACCCTCTATATCTCCCCACTGAAGGGTACTGTAGAAGAAGTTCTTATCGCAGTTGATCAGCGGATAAGACCCGGGAATGCTGTTGCAGAGGTATCCGTTGCAAGCAGCGAGCTGTTCCATGTGTTTCCTCCACCTGATTGTACGATGAATTCCTGGCCTGTGGGAGGGAGCGGTATCCGTTTCGTTGAGGAAAGACCTGGATATGCTGTATATTCTGGGGAGCTTCCGGTAATCGAAGCTCGATTCTCAGAGCTTCTGACAGTGCCCCGTGAAGCAGTATACGAAATTGAACTTGAGAGTTATGTAATTACGACAGATCATGATACAATATCAGTATTTCGGGCGGGTGAGAAAAGCAACAGCCGTGTGATAATACTGCCAGGAGAACCTATTACTTCAAATCTTCTGACATGGGTTGAGAAATGAATGGAGAATTCCGTTGAACACTGAGCTTAATTTCAGGACTTCCTACGATTTTGCCCCACTTCCGGAGAGGATAATTGATGTTTTCAACGAATGGGAAAAGGAGGGGAAGCTGGGTTTTATGGAGCTTCCGGGAGATTCGGAACTCCTCGCTGAAACGCTCCGGCTAGTGGATACAGTGAGGGGGTACGCTGACCGCATGATAGTTTGCGGTATAGGCGGATCGTCCCTGGGTCTCAGGGCTCTTTTAAGCGCTTTCTCGAAAATCCTGGATGAAAAAGCAAGAGTAATTGTCGCGGATTCACCGGATTCGGTTATTATCTCTTCCCTCACTCGCTGCATGAATCCCGACAGGACATCGGTTACTGTTATCACCAAATCAGGCGGTACTGCTGAAACACTATCCGTATTTCTCTCTCTTTACAGATGGATCGCTGAATCGGCAAACGGGGAGAAGGGAATAACGGTTATAACCGACCCGGAAAAGGGAGATCTTCGGCGGCTTGTATGTGACAGGAAATGGTTATCCCTTCCCGTTCCTGCCTCCGTGGGTGGGAGATTCAGTGTTCTCAGTCCGGTGGGTCTATTTCCTGCTGCTTTTGCAGGAACAGACGTTAAAGCTCTGCTTCAGGGCGCACAGGCTGTGGCAGCGGACTTCCGGGAGAAAGGGACCACAAGCCTGGCTGCGGTAATTGCTGCGGGATTCGTAAGTAATTTCTCCAGGTATCCTGTACACGTGTTTTTTCCCTACAACGACAGGCTGTTTGATACGGCGCTCTGGTTCTCTCAGCTCTGGGCGGAGAGCCTTGGCAAGAATATGGATCTCTCGGGAAGACCAACTGTGACGGGTCAGACTCCACTCGCATGCAGGGGACCAGCTGACCAGCATTCTCTGGTGCAGCTGTTCATGGAGGGACCTTCCGACAAGACAGTGACCATACTCACAACTCCCCCCGACAGGAATGCGCCGCAAATACCGGGGGGATTCGAAGAATACCCTTCTCTGGCATACCTTTCCGGCCTTACCCCTGATGAACTCAGGACAGCTGAAGCTTCAGCCACAGGAAGAGCTTTTGAAGAGAACGGTATACCGGTCAGTTATCTCGAAATGAAGAAACTTGACGAAAGAACCCTCGGAGAACTTATCATGTCCCTCGAGATAGCAACCGTTCTGGTCGGACTGGCGCTTGATATCAATCCCCTCGACCAGCCAGGCGTGGAGAGGGGCAAGATACTGACCTATGCAGCGTTGAATCGTCCGGGGTACGAAGTTTGATAAACTGTCTTATCCTTTCCGTTCTGACTGCTGTTCCTGTTCTTCAGCCCGCCCCGTCTGATGTTCTGGAAACATCATCCATATACTCATGGACGGTTTCGCACCTGCTTGACTGGGAGACAAGGTTTCTAAGGGACGGAGTTCCGGTGATAAGCTCCGGGTTTCAGCCATTTCCCGGATGGGGGTCATTCGAATCCCTGAGCCTTAAATCTCCACTGGAAGCAGGAGTCTGGGGAAACGGAGGCTGGGAAATGGATTTCACTTCCTTTGCTGTTCCCGAGAGCTCGTACTCAAGCGGAGTGGGCCTTATTCAAAACACTTCATTGAATAGCAGATATTCAGCCTATCTCAGAAGACCTGTAATGTCCCATTTACTGGTTGATTTTACGATGTCCAGAGAGGATACCCTGAATAATCAGAGGTACATCTTCTCGTCAGGCGAGTTTGAAACTGGAGGTCGCGGCTGGCAGACAACTGAAGACGGTTATACGCTTTGGGCTGGATGGAATCACCGGGATGTAGCAGCCAGGATTTCGTTCGCTCGCTTTCACCCGGGGGGCAGGTACTGGGAAGCTCTCGGTTCCTATAGAATAGAGGTCTCCCGTTGTGATATCCGAACCGCCTGCGCAGTAAGTATTTCTGATGATTCAATCCTGTATGCAGAAGCTCATCTCCGACTGGAGTTTCCAGTATTTGGAATGAGAACAGTATTAAGAGGTGATATTCTTGACCTTGACGGAGATGTTTCCCCCGGGGGCACTGCCGGTATACTCGCTGAACCCGGAATCTTCAATCTCCAGGGGGGACTCGCTATCATACCGGATTCCGATCCGCGTTTTATAGGTGTGGCAGGTATCGATCCTTTTGAAATTACTTTGGAAGCCGATAAGAACGGTTTTGAGGGAGGAATACAATCCCTGTTAAGTACCAATTACGGTTTTCTTCATGCTGGAGCCTCAATTAAGGAAGACACGGTCCGTTGTAATGGAATCGTCCTTCCCTCTCTGCCCTGGGGTGATTCGGGAAGGATACATGGAGGAGTTTCCTGGGAACTCGTCCATGCCGATACCAGCACCAGCGGAACCATGGATATCAAGTCCTTATTTACATTAGGCAGGTTTGCATTCATTTTTGCCCTTGAGGATGTTCTGGATGACTATAGAAGTTATTCATTCGGAATAACATGGACATTCAGCGATCAGCCGCCGCGGATTATCGAAGAGGATGACAGAAACCGATGATACTTGATAAGCAGGATAAAGACAGCGTACTCAGGATAGCAGTACTCGCCTCAGGCAGGGGATCGAACTTCGAAGCTCTCTGCAACGGTGACACTGGAAATGGAAGAATTTCTCTGTTGATAACGGATAATGAAAAGGCGGATGTTCTTCGGAAGGCATCCGCATTAGGAGTTGAAGCCCTTTACATGTCACCGGGCAGATACCGCACGAAATTCGGGGAGGCGGAGGAGAGGGAATGGGCTCAACTTATGAAGGACAGAGGAATTGAGCTGATCTGTCTGGCCGGCCTTATGAGAATCATCAAAGGTCCGATTCTGGAGGAGTACCAGGATAGAATTATGAATATACATCCATCACTCCTTCCATCTTTCCCGGGGCTACACGCTCAGAAGCAGGCACTTGATTATGGTGTCCGGATAACCGGTTGCACAGTTCATTACGTAGATGCCGGTGTTGATTCCGGTCCTATAGTTCTGCAGAAAGCTGTTCACGTGAAGGATGATGATACCGTTGAAACATTGTCCGGCAGGATATTGCAGCAGGAGCACATTGCCTATTCCGAGGCTGTAAGGCTTTACTGCAGTGGTGTTATCGCATCTTCAGAAAGATATGCATACAAAAGGGAACAATGATGGCTTTTCCTGAGAGGGAAGATGTTTGAGAGGATAGTATAAGATGTATTGGCTACTGATATGGATGATGCTCTTTTCCACTTCGGATGATCCCACCGCGGCTTCGCCTTCCATTGAACTCCACGTCAATGGAAACCCGCTGCCTGAGAACAGACTGGCATTTGTAGTGATGCCCGGTGATTATGTAACTCTGTCAGTACAGAATGAGAATACCGGATGGAGCGCTACGGAAGGATATCCATCCAGCGGAGCCGGGGGTTCCTTCGGATGGAGAGCCCCCAGGAACCATGGTGTTTTCTATATTGATGTAAGCTGCAGTGGTACGATAGAAAAGTATACGGTTATAGTTCCAGTTGAGTCCTGCAGATGGAGGACAACCACACTTAATTCATACCCCATCGGAAGTTATGGAGACGGAAACAACCGTGACTGCATACCGGATTATTTCATTGAGTTGAACTCAACCTCGTCAGGGGCAAGGATCTCAACCCATCTTACCCTTGGTCAGTTCCTGTGCCGTGTTGAGGGGAATTATCCGCAGTACATGGCCTTTGACCTGAGGCTGGCCGATAAGCTCGAAGCAATATTGACCGCGGTAAAGGAGGTTTATCCCCAGGCATCCGATATCCACAATATCAGTGGTTTCAGAACACCTGTGTACAATGCCTCTATAGGCAACGAAACGACCGAGAGCCTCCACCTTTACGGACAGGCCGCTGATATCTGGATTGAAAGCTGGCCTTCGAACAATCTCATGGACGATATAGATCGGAACAAGCGAGTTGATGTATACGATGGTGAATACCTTGTTGAGATCGTCAGAACGCTGGAAGTTGAGGGAAAAGTTATTACCGGAGGTGCATCCGCGTACAGATGGATCCCAACCCATGGTCCCTTTGTTCATATTGATATTCGTGGAAGCAGGGCGGTCTGGCCTACAAGCAGGACTCTTGTATCAGATCCAGTGATTTGAAAGGCATAACCTGAATGAATTCACTTAAAACCGCTATTATAGTACTTTCCTGTGTTCTTCTGACCGGCCTTATCATCAGCCTTTTGAGCGCGGATATTCTTTCAAGAAAGCTGATAAGCCTGCAGCTGGACTACAGGTTCGTCAGGGATGAATTGCGGATACTCAGTTCTGAACGGGATACGCTTTCGGACATACATTCTTTCTATCGTCTGCGGTCCAATTCCCTGGATATGCTTGAATACAGGCTGGATTCTCTCCAGGCCCTGATGCAGGTGCGTGAACTGAGCGAAAACTATGTAGGGTACTACCTTCTTATCGATACCTACCAGAACAGATTTCACCTCAGAAGGAACATTGGTGACGGTAACGATATTCTGGTAAGGTCAGGCTATTGTGCTACGGGAAAAGGCTGGAGAAGTAACAATCAGGGTCAGGTGTGGGATTTCTCCACACCCAGGGGTCTCAGATACGTAATAGAAAAGGGTATGAATCCATACTGGTACAGGCCGGACTGGTACTGGGAGGAGATGAACATGATACCTCCGGAACCGGATGAGTACATCGTAATTCCTGATACGATCTCCTGGGATGAGCAGATATCCTTCTACCATGATTCCCTGACGGCATCCGAGAGGATTTTCGTCCAGAGGGTTCCCGGAGCCCTGGGCTCGTACAAGATCGACCTCGGCGGCGGGATACTTATCCATTACGGAGTGGGCAGAGGTAGAAATGTAAGCCACGGATGCATCAGAATGGGAAGCAGCGATCTGGAAGCTCTGTACAGGTCGCTTCCAGTCGGTGCTCCTGTAGTCATATATTGAGAGGTTGTTCAGTTGCATAAATCACATGTACATGCTGAAGAGAGTATCAAGACTTCCGCAAATAGCGACAGCAGGCATATTCTCATTATCGGAATAAGCCTGATAGCCGCGCTCATACTGCTGTTTCTGATCTCAATGATTTTCAATTCATCTGGATCGGACGGAGGACTGGCACAGGCGGTTCCGGCCGATTCATCAGATGTTGATACTCTGACTGTTATTGAAGAGGAAGCTTTCGTTGAGGAAATACCGGAGTTCTGGCTTCAGGCAAGAGCCTTATCCACTGGCAATGCCGGATGGGGGTTGGATATCGTTGCTCCCTTCGATAAACTCTGGCATATCAGATCAAACGCGGGAAGGGAATTTTTCTCATCTCCGGCCCTTGTGGACGGAGTACTCTATTTCGGCTGCAACGACGGAAATCTACGAGCCGTTGACGCTCATAACGGTTCCGTGAAATGGACATTCGCAACCGTCTGCGGAATCTGTGGAGAGCCGGCTGTGGATTCCACATCAGTATACTTCGGCGGTCAGGACGGCGTGATTTACGCTCTCGACAGGCTTTCCGGAAACAAACGGTGGTCAGCCGGTCTTGGCTATCATGTATTCTGTAATACGGCTGTTCTTTCCGATACACTTATCGTTACAGGTAATTCAATGGGCAAGGTGTGCGCATTGAATGCCCGTAACGGCGAACCGGTATGGGATGATGAGATCGGAGGGATAGTCCTGGGGCCTGTTATAGTGAATTCCATGGCTGTGTTCTCCACTGAGGGTGGGGATATTGCCGTTTTCGATCCTGCAGGGAATCAGCTCTGGTCCAGGGACTACAGCAGTCAGGCATCACCGCCTTCGGCTGATTCTACCGGTGTATATGTTTGTTTTTCAAACGGTGTTGTGAGGAAATTCTCACTGGATGATGGACATGTCATCTGGGAAACCGATATTGTAAGTTCTACTTCAAGATGTGTCATGGCAAGACCGGTGATCGTTGGAAACGTAGTTCTCTCGGGCACAAATGACGGGCAGCTTGTTTCCCTGACCGCTTCGGATGGGACAGTACTCTGGAGACAGAATTTTGACAATTGGCTTCAGTTGCCACCTGCAGTGGGACAGGAGCTGGTGTACTTAGCCTGCGATGATCAGCGTCTGCATATCGTTGACCTCGCTACCGGAGCAAAGGTGGATTCACTTGAAATGGACGGATATTCCGGAACTGCGCCTCTTCTTTGTAGCGGAATACTATATTTCGGGAACACCTCAGGTGATTTCATAGCTCTGAGGGGTACTGCACCGGAGGAAGAAACAGTTGAGACAGCGGAAGAGCCGCTGGAAGAGCTGCCTGAGGCCGTTGTAGAAGAGACTGCAGCCGTTGAGGAAGAAGAGCTGCCTGAGGCCGTTGTAGAAGAGACTGCAGCCGATGAGGAAGAAGAGCTGCCTGAGGCCGTTGTAGAAGAGACTGCAGCCGATGAGGAAACTCCTGAAGAAATGATACAGCCGCTTCCCTCGACCCCGGAGAATGAGTCCGACAGCGCTGCGGATTCAACGGAGACTGAGTGATGAAGAACCCCGATAAAGTACGATCGGGATACGCAGCAATAGCTGGATCGGCGAATTCAGGGAAATCAGCACTCATCAATGCCCTTTCGTGCAGGAACATATCTCCTTCGTACAACTTTAACGGTACAACAAGGATTCCAATCTCAAGCATATATATGACTGAAAGCGATCAGATATGCTTCATCGATACTCCTCCATTGGATTATTACGAGGATGAAGAGCTTTTCAACAGCGTTGACGTCATATGCCTGACTCTCAACTCCACCGAACTCTCAATAAGGCTGAAATCTCCGATTCTACGAAGTTTCATAAGCCGATATAGACAACTCCCTATAATATTCGTACCTACTTTCATCGATTACTTTCCGGCAGAACTTCATGGAGCTTTTACGAACCAGATATCAATGTCGGTCAATTACCAGGAGATAGTACCTGTATGTGCTCCCTGCGACCAGGGTATAAAAAGGCTTCGAAGGGTGATATTGAAATACATACCCGAAAGGGGTAAGCTGTTTCCTGATGGCTGTACCTCTCTGCATTCGGAAAGATTTCTGGTAAGCGAACAGATCAGGATAAGCCTTTTCAATGTGCTTCCATCGGAGATAGCAGCTACCACCGCAGTACAGATCGAGGAATTCTCCATACGAGATGAGAAGAGGTATGTCAGGGCCAATCTGCACGTTGCCCGTCACTCTAACAAGGGCGTGGTAATCGGCAGGAAGGGAGCAATGCTTCAGAACATAGCGGATATAGCGTCAAAGGGTGCTTCCAGAATTATCGAAAGACCCCTCTACCTTGATCTATGGGTGAAAGTCCGGGAATCATGGCCGGAAAACCGTGATGACCTGATCGAATTCGGGTATGTCTATTGAAGGAACAGTCTTTTTTAAGCAGCAGCTGCAGGATAGAGCTGGACGCCTTTGAAGGACCACTTGACCTTCTTCTGTATCTTTTGCGGCGTGATGAGATCGATATTTACGATATTCCCGTTGCTCATGTAGCTGACCAGTTCCTGAAATACATCAGAAGAGCCCGGGAGCTTGACCTGGACATAGCAAGCGAGTACCTGGTTATGGCTGCGACGCTTACGAAGATGAAGAGCAAATCTCTCCTTCCCTCTCACAGGTATGACGGGGAGGAGGAGGTTGATCCTGGAGCTGCGCTAAGGCGTCAGCTGATACTCTACAGAACATTCCGTGAGATAGCGGAAGAACTACAGAGAAGCGAAGAGACCTGGACCGAGATATACACGTCACCCGGCGAGCGTGACAGATGGTCATGTGATTCCATTGAGATCGAACCGGGGCAGGCATCACTGCTTGACCTTCTGAAAGCACTCAACAGCCTGTCCGAAGGGGAAGCTGAACTTCCTTCTCAGAGAATTCAGCGAACCCTGCTGACCATCAGCGAATGTATAAACACACTTGAAACAAGAATCGTTCCGGGAAAGACCATTTCCTTCAGAGAAATAATCGGTCCTGAACCCGCAAGATCCAGGATCGTATCATATTTCATTACAATACTTGAGCTTATAAGAAGAGGATGGATATGCTGCCACCAGGCGTATCCTTTCTCCGAAATAGAACTCCAACGTACTGAAAGGTGGAACGTTGATTCTTGACAGACTGGCAAGAGAAGTGGAAGCACTGATCTTCGCTTCAGATGAGCCGCTCAGTATCCAGCAGCTGTGCGAATATACCGGAAGCGGTGAGGATTCGATTCATCAGGCGCTTGACAGACTTAACAAGGCGTTTCTGGACCAGCAGCATGCCCTGACGATAATAGAGGTCGCCGGCGGATTCCGCATCGCAACCGACAGAGAATTCGGAGATGTTGTCTCACAGCTTTTCGAGGGCAGGAAGCTGGGGAAACTCTCAAGAGCAGCCCTTGAGACCATGGCAGTAATCGCTTACAGTCAGCCATGCACCAGGATATCAATAGAATCCATCAGAGGAGTTAACTGCGACAGTGCCATAAGAACATTGCTGGAGAGGGATATGATCAGGATCTCAGGCAGAATGGAAACACCTGGAAGGCCTCTGCTGTATTCGACTACCAGGGCTTTTCTGGAGTATTTCGGTCTGAGCAATCTGGACCACCTTCCAAGGTTCGATGAAATTGAAGAACTCCTCGGCATGAGTTCCTCTGAGATTGAGGAGAGGGACCTGTTTGGTTCAGGAGAATAACCTTAGGCTCAACAGATACCTCGCAAGGGCAGGGATAACTTCCAGAAGAAAGAGCGACCTTCTTATCCAGGAAGGCAAAATATCGGTCAACGGTGAAATCATCACTGTTCCCGGGTTCAGGGTATCCGACGGGGATGAGGTAACCTATCAGGGTCATCCGGTCAAACTTCAGCCTTTCATGACGGCTGCCCTCAATAAGCCTCACGGTTTTGAGACAACTCTGTCGCCCGATTCAAAGAGGTCTATCCTGAGGCTGATCAGTGGTCTTCCGCCGGGAACCGTGCCAGTAGGGCGTCTGGATATAAACACTGGCGGACTACTCCTGCTCAGTAATGACGGAGAGCTGGTGAACCGTCTTACACATCCTTCGTGGGAGGTTGAAAGAGAATACAGAGTATTCCTGAAGAACCCGCCCGGTCCGTCAGCAGTGCGATCTCTCAGAAAGGGGGCTTCGATAGGTCCTGGAGAGTTCTCAAAACCATTTTCTGTCGAACCCTCAGGCAAGAGATCAGTTAACATTGTGTTGCGGACAGGAAGGAACCGTGAGGTTCGCAGACTTGTTGAAGCATGCAACCTTCAGCTTGAAGGCCTTGAACGTGTTCGATATGGACCCTTTACTTTGAAGGGTATTGAACGGGGGGAATGGCGCCTGCTTGACGATGATGAGCTTGAGGCTCTGATGAAAGCCGTCAGACTCAACTACTAACTACTAGATTGATGTAAATCTGTTCTCTTGACTTATGCTGTGCTTATTCCAATATTTGCAGCCACTTTGAAAAGAAAGGGTGTGACCTTGCCTGACTCGTCTGACTAGAGTAATAGCCATAGACGGACCCGCCGCTTCCGGAAAGAGCACTACAGCTCGACTGGTTGCAGAACGGCTGGGTTTCTCCTACCTTGATACCGGAGCCATGTACCGCGCTTCGGCTCTCCTAGCAATCCGTAATTCAATAGATTTCGATGATCCTATCAGAGTGGCTGAGGTTATTCGCAGCCATTCAATAGATATCAGGGAGGATAATATCTTCATCGACGATGAGGATGTTTCTGCTCTTATCAGGACCCACGAAATAAGTGATGCCGCCAGCAGGATATCATCAGGTTCTCCGGTTCGTCGGGAAATGGTGATTCTTCAGCGCAGGTTCGCTGAAAACCACGATACAGTTGCCGAAGGCAGGGATATGGGAACTGTGGTGTTCCCCGGGGCGGACCTCAAGGTGTACGTTATTGCTGATATTGCTATTCGCGTTGTCAGAAGATGGAGAGAGTTCATGGCAAAGGGCGAAAAGGCGGATTTCGACATGCTGCTCAGATCACAGCTTAACAGAGACCGCAGGGACAGAAGCAGGTCCGACAGCCCTTTAAGGCTGGCTCCCGGAGCTTTGATCCTTGATTCAACCCTTATGAGCATTGATCAGCAG
>DAOWFD010000273.1 GCA_030638185.1 Candidatus Aegiribacteria sp. | reverse complement strand
GGTTAAGCATTGCAGGATCAGGCTTTCGGCAGCCGCAACCGCTGTGTGGAACGTGAGGACATATCTCGATAGTTCCTTCCGCAGGACTGAAACCGAACGCTTCCCTGAAGGTGTCCTCAAGTAGTCTTATGGCTGTATCCTCCGCGAAGTAACCGACACCCACACCTCCCTGGTTGCTGGCAATGCCGTACCCCACACCGGATTCCACTCCGGGATGAACCCAGTCGAATCGGGCCAGTTTCTCAATTACATCCGGATAAAGCTTCCACTCACCAGCCCTGTTCGGACATGGCTGTCCCTCAACCGTGCAGTATCTGAGAGTTCCGTCGGCATCGAAGATTATCAGACTGTATTCCATTTATGAGATTCTCCTCTAAACCAGTTTCGTGTAAATCCTGAAAAAGTAATGAGAATAGTGCTTGCAAGTGTTAAAATACTATCTGAAATGAAGACTGCAAACACTGTTTGAAGATGAGAAGCGATGAAGAGGTCTGAAGCCATCATTGGCGAATATCCAGCCTATCACGAATGAATGATCCGGCGAGTGTTTCACCTGACCCAGGGCTTTATATTTATTGTGATTTTTTATATGCAGTCACTGAACACTGAAAGAAATACGATTTAAATAGTTGTGCATTTAAGTTGACTTAATCAGTTAAGATCACAGAAAGGAATTCAACGAATATTTAATTTGTATGAAGAATTGAGAGAAGCTCTGCGGAAGGAAATACTGAAGTACAATCTCTCGGGGCAGAATATAAGTGTAAGATGCAAAACGCTTTCCGCTTCAGAGGCAATAGGAAAACCGGAACACGATGACTACCCAATAATAAAGGGCAGGGAAGTCATGGTAGAAGCTGTTTTCAGAGGAGCACGAGGGCAGGCTTTTACAGACGATTTTGAGAATGCAGATATTACTATTGATGAGCTTCTGAATATCAAGCTGAACTCAAACAGGAGAAGGTCCGTTTTCATCTCCGGTCTGAATGCCATTTTCAGATATCTCAATCTCTGCGATAAAACGATTCATTGCAGGAATGCCGAACCGGTGGAATGCGCGGATCATCTGTACAAGACTATCGGATCCAGGAATAACGTTTTTCTAGTCGGATATCAGCCGAGATTTCTTGAGGTTCTTGCATCACAATACAACATCAGGGTTGTGGATATGGATAAGGATAATATCAGATCAGAATATTTCGGTGTCGTTATAGAATCGCCGGAGATGACTTCTGATGCTGTAGAATGGTGCGATTTAATATTCGCTACAGGATCAACCGTTGTTAATGGAACAATTCCAGGTTTTCTGAATCAGGATAAACCTGTGCTCTTTTACGGAGTTACCATTTCAGCGACAGCAAGAATACTGAACTTGAGAGCATACTGTCACTGCGGTCACTGAAGATCATGCATTAACCCGAGTCCTTACTGCTTCCATGCCACCTGTCCAGTTTCACGTAGAGGCAGGGCTGTCGGGCGTTTCACCATTCACCCGGAGGTGAGTGGTGGGTGCCTTCTGTATTTACGCAGACGATTACAGACTAAGACGACCAAGAACGACACCGCTTTATCGATTGATGGATATCCATTTTTTAGAGTTCAGGAATGTATATGACACACTATTCTCCAAACGTTATGGCTACCGGCGTAAATCTGCCTGCAGTGATGTTGACCGGGGTGCGTTTCGGGTGGTATCATCAATTTCAGTTGGAGAAACTGAGGTGCGGGGAAGAGAAATGTTATGTAAGGAGCAAATCGCGGCATCGCCAGAAATCAACTTTCCTATTGCTCAATAAGGCTGGATATATCTAATCCGCAAATCTCCAACTGTCTACGCCGCTTCGAAACAAAAGCTGGTGAAATATGCGGACTAAATCCCCCGAAAGCATGGGTGGAAGTATCTCCTTCAGAGAGATGTTCTGACACAGGATTTCTCTAAGCCTTTCTCGATTTCAACGGGGTTCACGCAGGGGTCCCGTTGCCCATAAAATAAGTAGTATGAAAACAATAAATCGTGGGAGCATGAACCTCACACTGATCCTATCTTGCTATGGTAAGCGGAATGGAATAATCCAGTCCGGTCAAGGTGGAAAACCTGAGGATGTATACACCCTGGGTGAAACCGGCTGTCTCTATTTCATACACCCCCTCTGGAATCTGACTCGTATATGTCAGCCTGCCATTTATTGAGTAGAGCCGAATCGTTCCGGATATCCATACATGTATACTGAGACATTCATTCACCGGATTCGGATAACAGACAAGATCATTCTGATTGAAGACTTCTGTTTCCTGCCAGTTCACAGCGACAACCGCGTCAAGGTCGAACAACCCGCCATCCTGCACATCATCACCGCAGTCGGTTAGTCGTACAAACCTTATCCAGGACAGACCGATATCGGCAAGATCAAACTGATCCCCGCCTGAAACGTAAGGATTTGTCGGATCATCTCCAGTGGTTGGCCATACACCGGCAAGTCCTTCAAGAGTCTGTGAATCCCACGGGAACATCACCCAGCTGATACCGTCCTGGCTAACCTCGACGAAGGCGCATTCCCTGAAATAGGAGGAGCCGAACTGGAATACATTCTCGAAGACTGAAAAATCCGGCCCAACATCATCAATAACCGTATTGTCGATGAATTCAAGTACAATCCAACCATATTTGCCAAGAGTAAGCAGTTCTGACTCTGAGGAGGAAGGATATGTTGATGTCGCGTTCGGATCAGGTGGTCCGAGTATGTTCACCGGGTAGAAGTCCTGCCCGAATCCCGCCCCTTTTCCGTAAGATATACCGGGTGAATCATCAGCCCAGGGATCAGCTGTTGAGATGCATAACAGAAATATCAGAATAGAAGTCATGCTACTTCAATCGCTATCATCGCAGAACTGTAATCCGGGCAGACAGGCTTCCGGAGACAACGGTATAAATACCTTCAGGCAGGTTGATGATATTGAAAATTGATGTTCCGGATTCATCAGAGATCGATGATTTCATGCATCTTCCAGACAGATCAAAGATAAGTATATCTTCACAGGGAGTTGCTCCGGTCACTGTTATGATAGAAGAGGTCGGGGTTGGAGAGATTCTGAGGTATCCAGCCGGTTGAATTGGCTCGCTGTTTTCTATTCCTGTAAGACATCCATTTACAGCAAGCGCACCGGGGTTACTGACTGAATAGGATATAAGGAGTTGATCATTAAGATTATATACTCGAACCTGACCATTCATTGTGTCGGAGACAAAGAGATTCCCGGCGGAATCGATATCAAAACCTGTGCCTCCGGTAAATATCGGATTGGAGGAATCATGCAGTACCTCATGCGTGTCAGTAGTGAGAACATAGACTCCCGGTCCCCATCCGTCACCGATATAGGCTCTGTTTCCCCTGATGCATATTGTTGAGGGAAATCCTCCCGTTAAGAGATTCTCGGTTACATTACCTGAAATTGCGTCCATTATACTGATCGAACCTTCATCGTTTCCGAATACTCCACTGTTCACGACAAAAAGCTCATCGGCTCCATCATATGCAACAGACTGACAGTTGACTCCCACTTCGATAGTATCAGAAACAGTCATAGTTGTGAGATCAACTCTGACGAGGTTATTGTCACTGCCCCATCCGCCACAGGCAACCCATGCAAAGCCTTCCGCGAGACACATCCATTCCGGGCACGGTCCGACTCCAGGTATCTCAGAAAGAACCGACAAGGGATCTGTTGAGACAACAACCAGTGAACTATTCAGTGCCGCGCTTATCAGAAGCGTATCGGAGGAAACGAATTGCTCTCCCCAGCAGTTATATCCTGTTCCAATGGCAAGATCCTCAATTACCCAGGTTTCCACGTTTATCCGCTGAAGCGCGGAGTTGTCACTGCCAGAATTGATTACAT
>DAOWFD010000084.1 GCA_030638185.1 Candidatus Aegiribacteria sp. | reverse complement strand
ACCACATGGGCAGTTCCGGTTCGCCGAAGAGGTTGTACTCCTTAACACACCAGTCCGTGACTTCGTTCCCGGGGGGAGACATCTCGTCGCTGCCCATAGCATGCGCAACTCCGAGGTTGTAATAGTCATCGTTCCACATTACATCGTAGAAGTACCTTGAGAGAATCTCGCTTATGCCGTAACCGGGACTGCTTGGATTCCCCCACCCGTATCTGGCGTTGAATGCTCCGAAACCGCCGCCGTTGGGAGAGGCAAGCCAGGCGTCGCCCATACATTCGTATCCGTCAAGTTGACCGATAAGGCACGAGATGGAGTTCCAGATTGCCGGGAGTCCGCCACCGGAGATATTGGTCTGATTCAGGAAATCGGTGGTTGTATAGCTTCCACCGGGCAGGGAGAAGGATGTCTGAGAGCCATGGCTCGCGTGGTAAAGGTGATGAGGGCCGGCGTTAATCATATTTCGAGTGATTGTTGTGCTGTTATTGCTACTGGAGTGATAACACTTTTCCTCTTCCCAGCCTGAGGGAACCATCGGGGATATCAGCTGTGCTCCTGCAGAACCGTAGCAATTGTAAGGGGATCCCCAGAGAAGCTCGGTTGTGTATCCGATTCTCATTTCGATGGGCGCAGTGTCAAAATAGTCCGCGGCTGAGATACGTTCGTACGCATAAACCTTCTCATTGAAAATAGTGCATTCAACGTATGTGCTCACACTTGCCCTTCCCACCCAGAGGTCCGGATGGTAATCAACGTTATCGATTCCGTATTCACCCCAGATGCTGTTTCCGTTGCTGTTCCACTGGTCGGCACCGGGAACGGTATCGTTGATATCGGCCCAGTAAAGGTCAACGGGGGGGTACTCGGTGTAGTAGGAGTAGTGGATCCTGGCGTCTCTTCCGGCTATCCTGCTGTCATCTCCGTATATGAGCACATATTCCACACCTTCGGTAATACAGTCGGTAAGGAATGCTCGGATTTCCTGCTGCAGGTCAATGCATGTATACTGGCTTTGAACCCAGGTGGTTGTGTATACATTTGTGGGAATACCCTTTGAAGTTTTCCAGTCGGCAAGGTTCTGCGCGTAGCTTTCGTAAGCGGGGTAGGTGATGATTACATATTCACCATAGGCGAGGGCCTTCGAATCAACTATTGCCGCACCCGAGCTTGAAACGGCTTCCGGGTTCACTACGGAGTTTCTGACTATCTCCTGTGAGCGCAGTTCACTCTGGATGCTTCTTCTAGATACTGTGGATGCTTCAGAGCTGGTTTCATAGGTTACGTTCAGAGTAAGGCCCGTGAGGATTTCAACTGTTCTACTGGCGGGATTCCATCTTACCGGGAATACCCTAACGTATGCAACCGGAATTCCCATGATAACACTGGAACCCTCGAAACTGACCGGTCGCTCCGGATACGGAGTGCTTGAACCGTAAATATGCGGATCCGGTTCAACAGGATAGACTTCCTGCTCGATCGAAAGCGGAACTGGTGCGGCGGCGGGCATTACGGTGAAGCGTCCGCGAACAGGTGCATATACCGCGTCTATCACTTCGATCCGGGTTGCGGCGCATCCGGTGGGAAGGGCTATCCTGGCGGTGAATTCGGGAAGGCTGGGCTCACCTTCAGCTCCCATAAGTCCCATTCCGTTACCAGTTATCCTTGTGTAGATCCCGGCTTCCTCTAAATTGATAGCGGAAGCATCTATGGGTATCGGTACAATCATTTCACCTGCAGTAATTGAGAAAGCCGCTGCAAGCAGAATAGCAGAAACAAGATATTTCATAATCGTACTCCTTTTGTGAATGTGAAACTATTCAACCTTATACTGCTACTGTTTGTGAAGATGTTGTGAATTTCTGGATACAAACTGATAACACTTCAGGTTGATTCCAAAATATTACCCATAACTTAAGAAAACATACATACTTTCATGTGTTCCTGGCAAGTGTTCTTGCATTGAATACAGATAGCAGGGAAGAGAGACCTTCACTGTTGACAGGAAGCACACTTTCAAGGTAAAGGTAGTCACGGTCATCCGCTCAAGAATCGAAGGGGAGAGGGTGCGCCCTGCCGGGCGCACAAGAACAAAAAAATGCCCGGCTCCAAAGGCCGGGCATCTTAAGAAAATGTTTTATTTCTAGTTCATGCCTCTGCCCTGGTCGCCCATGGCGCCCATCTGCGACTGCATTCCCTGAAGGAACATCATAGCCTGAATGGTCTGTGCCGGTTCGCCGGGAAGAAGGTTCTCGGCACCGCTGAAACCGTACCCTCTTACTTCTACGAAATGGGTTTCACCTTCGGCGGATACTCTGGCGTAAGCAAGTGGTACAAGGGGAAGTTCCGAAGAAATAATAGCTTCTGCTTCGCCCTCGGGATGTACTATTGTGAATTCTATTCCCTGAACCCTGTTACCGGCAACATCCACACTGGTCTCGGTCATACCGAACTGCAGATTATCAAGCTCGGCCATGATGTCATTGAGGCCTTCCGGTCCGCCCTCGGCGTTGAAACCCTGGGCGAAGCCCTGCTCGAACTGCTCCCTGAATGCAGGATCGTCCATCATTTCCTCGAGGAATTCAGGTACGCCGACCAGGTCGATGGCCATTATCATTCCCTGCTGTTCGAATTTCACCATTCTGATGGCCTTGATGAACTCAAGAGCCATATCCATGTTCTCTTCGTTGCCGAACATATCGGCCATGCCGCCGGCATCGGACATATTTTCACGGATGTATGCGGCAGGATCGGCTGCGAAGGTGCCGAACTGCTCTTCGTAACCCTCCATGGCATTTTCCATACCTTCAGGATCAATAAGTATCTGACCTACGAAATCGGTAACGCTGATCTGAACCCAGTAACACTCGATTCCCTGGTTTGTCTCACTGCCTACTACAGAGATCGTGAGTGTTTCGTGCATGTCGTCTGCGCCATATTCGATCCACTGTCCGACAGCCATGTCCGGGGTATCAAAATCGAAACCGGAAACAGCGATTATTCCCTGGTCGTCCGCATCATCCTCATCGTCAACAGCCTCACTCGAATCATCACCGTTGCTGTCCTCAACAACTTCTCCGGTATCTCCATCATCACCGTTACCCGCTTCATCAGCTTGTTCACCGCATCCGAAGAAGGCAAGACCGATGATCATTGCTACTATAAAAAACAGCCTTGACATATTTTTCCTTTCTTTTTGAACTAAAGTTATGTGATTCTACTGCAGTTGCGTGCAATTATGCGAAATTTAGATCAGTTAGTCAAATAACTACTCTGAATCAACTTCAATGAGTTTTACATACGAAATTCCGTTTTTCCGAAGCTTATTTCCCCCTCCCAGGAACAAAAGGTCTACTACGAAAGCTGCACCTGCGACAATACAGGAATCCCGGCGAAGCAGGGATACAGCAGCCATGGCCGATCCTCCCGTCGCTATAAGATCGTCAACGATCAGTACCCTGCTTCCGGCAGGAAGTGAATTTTTATGCATTTCAACCGTATTTGTACCGTACTCCAGGGAATACTCTTCGCTGACGGTGCAGCCGGGCAGTTTCCCGGGTTTTCGAATAAGGACAAGCGGCAGGTCCTTTTTTGCCGCCATGACCGAACCGAATATGAACCCTCTTGATTCTATTGCCGCTATGGCATCGTATTCGAACCCTTCACATGCTTTTTCAAGATGCCTTACCGTATCATTCAATGCTCCGGGATGGGTAAGAAGTGTCGTGATATCTTTAAAAATAACGCCCTCGATCGGAAAGTCGGGAATGTTCCTGATATGATCTCCAAGTTCCTCAACGCTCAGCATAGATCTCCCCCGAGTTCTCAATAATAAAATCCAGCGCTTTCTCCGGTGAATTGACCGGCACTACTCCATCGATTCCAGTCCATTTTCCCATTGCGCAAACGGGCTTTCCAGCCTGGAGAGCGTAGGCAATTTCAGACAGGGTTCCATACTTCCCTCCGATTGCCGCCACAACTCTTCCCGACAGGGCGATTATCCTGTTTCGTGAAGTTCCCATTCCGGTCAGTATCACAGTCTCTACCCAGCGGTTAGCTTCAAGCGGGTCGGTTCCGCGGAGTATTCCGATGCTGTGGCCACCCTTTTCGGCGATTCCCCGGCATACAGCCTCCATGATACCTTTGCCGCCACCACATATGACGGTAAAACCATGATCAGCAAGCAACCCGCCGAGTTTCTCCGCCCAGGCAGTTTCCTCTGGATCAGCGTATGACCCACCGATTACGGAAATTAATCTAGTTCGGATAAGAGCCTTCTATCTGGTGTCATGTTTTCAGATATGGTCGGGGCGAGAGGATTTGAACCTCCGACCTCCTAGTCCCGAACCAGGCGCGCTAACCGGGCTGCGCTACGCCCCGACTACTGTTTTCGGTCATGCAAATTTACTATTAATGCCGTTCTTATGCAACATCCAACCCTCAGTTAGACCCGACAAGAAAGCCGATACCAGCCAGCGTACCGGACATGATAAGTGTTACGAGTCCACCCGCTATTGCTACTCCGAGAGCTATTGCGGGAAATGCCAGCCTCTTCGGAATTCCGAACAGAAAGGCGGCTGCCGATCCTGTCCAGGCACCTGTTACAGGCAGAGGTATTGCCACAAAAAGTGTGAGACCCAGGGCTTCGTACTTTTCGATTTTCGTCCCGACACGTTTTCGTGTTTTTTCAAACAGCCTGTTAAAAAACCTGTCGAATACTTTCCATCTCATAAGAAATCTGCTCATAGGTTCAAGGAACCACAACAGGAACGGTACAGGCAGGAGGTTGCCGGCCACTGCAAGAAGGTAGATCTTCCACCATGGCCATGCCCACTCGATGCTCATCACAGTCCATGCCAGGGGGATGCTACCCCGCAGCTCGGTAAGGGGAAAAGCTGAAAGAACCATCATCTGAACTTCACCAGGAATTCCGGCAAGCCAATTCAGCAGAGTTTCGCCCATGCGGTCCTTTCAGGTACTCGGTATTTCGGAGAATAAGGAATGGTCGGGGCGACTGGATTCGAACCAGCGACCACTTGAACCCCATTCAAGTGCGCTACCGGACTGCGCCACGCCCCGACCGGAGAGAGCAAAATTACCCTTTATTGTCCTGTTTGTCAACTGCCATTGGGTCCCTATCCAGTATGGCAATTATGTCCATTATCTCCTTTTTAATAGAATCAATCCTCTCAGCAGATACCGTGGCAGCCTCCAGTTCCAGCTCCATTTGCTGGTCATGGTTATTCATCTCTTCCATCTTCTGCCTGGCTCCGTCAATCGTATAGCGTTCCTGATATAGTAGACTGCTGATCAGCTTTATGAGACCGATATCTTCCTGCTTGTATATCCTGTTGCCGGACTGATTCTTGGAAGGTTTTAACATTGGAAAAGCAGTCTCCCAGTACCTCAGTACATGGGGTTTAAGACCTGTAAGGCTGCAGACTTCGCTTATGGAATAATAGAGCTTCTCGCTACCTGAATCCAATTCGGTTACTCCTTACGCGCGAAAGCTTTTGCTACTTTTCTGAACATCCTCAGGATGGGTGGCTTCTCAGCATCTTTGAGCTTCTCGATCTCCCTGATCATACTGAGGGCATCCTTATGTTTAGCATTCCATCCAAGAGCCTCGCGGAGTGCCTTTTCCGCCAGAATCAGCTGTCCCGCCTGAATATAAATCTTTCCCAGTTTCACGAAATTATCCGGATTATGATACTCGACCGTACAGGTAGCTTTCATGTGATTCACAGCCTCATGATACCTTTTCCTCCCCAGGGCTGCGGAGGCGAGCGTCGATCTCAGCTGAGGATTATCCGGATGGGTCTTGAGGAATACCTCCAGTATTCGGCTGGCTTCCCAGAAGTTGTCCTTCCTGCAAAGACTTTCAGCCTCCTTAATGGTACGCCTGAGCTTTGCATCAAGACGACGCATATCCGAGGCAGGCTTGTCGTCCCTACTGATCCTGAACTCAGGCTTCTTCTCCTCTCCCTCAAGAAGCTGATCAACACCTATAGAGCTGTCGTACTCCGCCCGCGTATCAGGTTTTGAAAGCACCTGGTAAGCCTCATTTATATTCATATACCTTTCGGTAAGCTCAATATTTCCTCCTGTAACATCAGGATGGAGTTCCCTCGCGAGTTCATGATAGACATCCTCTATCTCTTCATGTGTCGCCTTGTACTTAACGCCCAGTACTTCGTAGAAATCCTTTGTTGAATCTTCCTTGATATCAGGCATTCAGGGTTACCTCATAACGGTGAATCTCCTGCTGTCGCAGTTTCCTGCCGCGTCAGAGATTCTGGCGGTATACACTCCCGCCGGTATTTCACTGGAAACTGCCCAGATCAAGCTGCCAGTTCCTCCCGCAAGTTCGCCAGTTGTAAAGGAATGAACAATCCTGCCGCTGGTGTCATAAATCGTTATGTCAACATTTGATGATCCGGAAGAGGTGATGCTGAAGGATACGCTTGATACAGCAGGATTGGGGTATATAGGATTAAGTAAAAGCAGAGGTTCAATTCCTACTTCACCATCTCCGCTGATTCCAACGTAGTCCAGAGCGGCAAAACAGAATAGAATATTCATAGGACGGCACTCGTTGCATATCCTCACTATTTCCGTAGTGTCATTCTGAGAACCCCAGAAACCGTTATCGTCAACCTCCGGTGTCATGGAGTAGATCCTTGGTACACTTTCTCCACTGTAGCACCAGTCGTTCTGTTCCCCGTTAACGTTGTAAAGAATCTGCCATGCCGTACCGTAAGTGTAGTTGTTCTCAACGGTCATGGCATCCGCCCAGCTTGCAAACAGGATGCTGTCCGGAGAAAGGATATCTTCGTAGCCCCAGGGGTAAAGCAGATAACCACCGTAAGTATGGTAATTCATCGCGGCAATAGGTTCAAGATCGATAATGAAATCCCTCTGAACCTGGGTTTCGGGTTCGGAGAAAGCCGATGTACCGCGGTAGGTTTGATCGTTGGGATAGGGGCTGGATCCGGAATTATCGTAACCCCACTTGTATCCCCAGTTCCGGTTGAGATCGACCCCGTCGCCAAGGGTGAAATTCATATTCTTTCTTTGATTTCCACCGTTGGGCATGTTGTATATGTACCCATCGGGGTTGGCAACGGGAACAAAGTATACGGTTGAATGGTCAAGGATATATGCAGCTCGGGTATCACCACCATCGTAGTTGCTGGAAAGCCACATGGCGAAATCTATGAGTACGGAATTCCCACCGGGTTCCCTGGCATGGATGAGCGAAGAGAAGTAGATGGGCGGTTTGTAGCCCGATGTCTGACCGGTTATTTCGATCATGTAAATGTCACGGCCTTCATACGACTGCCCTATTGTGACAGGGGTATCCACCAGATCACTGTAACCTTCGGCAAGCAAGCACCAGAAAGCCCAGTTCTCTTCCGGATCGTAGTAGTAACCAGCTCCTTTGGCATTCTCAGTAAGCAGTTCTCCCCATTCCCTGGGAAGGACTTCGTAATTATGGGAAAGAAGGACAGCCTGGTCTACATCTTCCTCCGGCAGCATGATATCCACAAATCCGTTTCTAATATCAACATTGGTTACATCGTATCCCTTTTCTATCATATTCATTACAGAACCCTGCGAAACATCGTACAATCTTACGAGCCTGTGCGCTGAAACAACAGGCGCGATTACAAGAATTGTAAGAGCCAAAGATACATTCTTCACTATAATCTCCTTTGCAAAGATTGACTTCCGTTTCTTCAGGGCTTAGAATTCCTACCTGCTGACAGAGTATATACAGAATTCGAGTATTACCAAATTTGTGAAAGGAGTCTCCTCTTGGCAAGGAGCAAGCAATCGCTAAAACGCAGAAGAACAGATATAGTCAAGGCACATAGGAACCGCAGTAAAATGCGGGAACTCAGAAGCGCCATCAGAACTGTTAATGAATCAGAAACCCCTGAAGACAGAGAAAAGGCTTTGCGCAAAGCCCAAAGCCTTATTGACAAAGCATCCAGAAAGCATCTTCTTCACCGGAACAGGGCTAACCGTCTGAAGCATTCTCTAATGTAATTTAACGGACCCTCCTGCATCGGGAAGGTCCGTTTTCCGCACTTTATACGATTCTCCCCGCACTGCAATAATTATCGAATATTGATATTTTCTGTCCGAAAGCTCAATGGAAAGGCTGTCAGCCTTCTTCCCAGCTCATGAAGGTCTGATGCTGTTTCACTAACCTGAGGTTTTCTAGATCACAAATCCAGGTTCGAGCATGGTATTCTTGGGAATAACAATGATGCCGTCACGAATGCAGAAGAGTTCCGAAGAGTATTCCTGAATACCCTCTCTGTTCTCGAGCCTGCACCCATCACCTATTCTGGCATTCTTATCGATGATCGCGTTCTTTATGATGCAATTCTCCCCTATTCCAAGGGGCAGCATCTCACTATGAATATTCCTGGGATCAAGGTAGTGACCCTCCCAGTAATCCGAACCGATGAATACGCATCTTTCCATCACAGTTCCGCTACGGACCTTTCCGCGCAACCCCACAATACAATCGCTGAACGATACACCGCTTACATCGGAGGCATCGCATATGATCGTATTATCCATCCTGCAGTTATTTATCCTTGCCCCGGGAAGAGCCCTTGCCCGGGTATAAAGTGGAGAGAAGCTTGTGTACATATCAAAGTCCGGGTCGGGGCGTGCCATATCCAGATTGGCCTTGAAGAAACTGGAGATGGTTCCGATGTCGGACCAGTACCCGTTGAACATATGTGAAACCACCCTGTATGACCCTATGGAATGCGGTATGATCTCCTTTCCAAAATCGATGACATCAGATTCCTTCTCAAGCACTTCCATGAGAATATCGGGAGAGAACATGTAGATCCCCATGCTTCCAAGATAGGGTCTTGAAGCGGTGGTTCCTTCCTGAGTGCTCGCAAGTTCTTCCAGTTCGTCTTCCGACGGCTTTTCCCTGAATTCGGTGATAAGACCGTCACCGCCCACTTTCATAATACCCATAGAGGGGGCCTCGGCAGCGGTGACAGGTTTGGTTGCGATGGTGATATCAGCATTACTGTTTTCATGACATCTGGCAAATTCTTTGAAATCCATTCTGTAAAGCTGATCACCGGAAAGGATAAGGACGAGATCGGGATACTGATTTCTGATATACTTAAGGCATTTCCTGACAGCGTCCGCGGTTCCCTGGAACCACTCCCTGTTTTTATCGGTCTGTTCGGCTGCGAGAATGGATACGAAACCGTGGGTGAACCTGTCAAACCTGTACGTGCGCGCCACGTGCCTGTTAAGGCTCTCGCTGTTATACTGTGTAAGAACAAGTATATGCCTTATCTGGTCATTGATACAGTTTGAAATAGGGATATCTATCAGCCTGTACTTACCGCCTATCGGAACCGCAGGTTTGCTCCTGTCACGGGTAAGGGGAAAGAGTCTGGTTCCCCTTCCTCCCCCGAGAACCACTGCAATTATCCTTCTCATTTGTCCTCCCTGGTTGTTCCAGGTGCAATAGAACCACGTAGCGGATTAGAGTCAAGGAGGAGAAACCTGCGATTCTCATATCAATAATCTTATCCGTAGCTTGACATTTTTTAAAGTATCTATATATTTTCTTTAAGATATTGGAGGTTATATATGGATATTGGTAATGCCAAATGTCCCGACTGCGGAAAACCGATGACCCCGGTTAGCTGCGAGTGCCGGCACTGCGATATCAGGATAGAGGGAAAATTCTCCGTTTCAATTCTGTCCCAGCTGTCTCCTGACGACCAGGCGCTTGTAATCGCATTCGTACACAGCTACGGTTCGATAAAGAAGATACAGGAACTCCTTGGGGTGAGCTATCCCACGGCGAGAGCTCGGATTGCAGATCTAATAAGGAGACTGGATTCAACTATGGAGGTGCCGGATAATATGGAAAGCCAGATTCTTGAGAAACTCGAACGGGGGGATATTTCCTTCTCGGAAGCGATGGAGGAACTATAATGCCGGCCTGTATACTCCTGTTCAGGATAAGGAATTTCTTTATCCCTCTTCCCTGGTTCCTCGTATGGTGCCTTCTGGCACCCTTTGTTCTTCTAGGGTGGTTCGTGGGGAATATCGGGTTGATCTTCGATCCTGACAGTTATCCAATGAAGGTGGCCAGCCAATCATGGAGGGTTCTCATGCTGCTGATGGGTCTCCATGGGACCGAAGTAAAAGTCAATACTGATGAAGAAAACATACTTATTAAGTTCATATAACCCGTACGAAGGGGGAATACAATGAAGAATGATTCTAAGAAGAAGATCCTGGAAATGCTCTCCGACAGCAAGATCTCCGTGGAGGAAGCCACAGCGCTTCTGTCAAAACTTCAGAATCCCGATACAGTTGATGAAGAGGTCATCAATACGGAATCCGGGGAAGTAAAGAGAAAGACTCCCAAGTACCTGAGAGTAGTGGTGGACTCCGCCAACGGTGATAAGGTTAATGTAAGGGTACCCCTTAGCCTCATTAAGACCGGTATCAAGCTTTCTGCCCTTGTTCCCGGCAATGCTGCTGAACAGATGAGCACCCATGGATTCGACCTTTCCCAGCTCTCAGAACTTAACGGAGATGAACTTATCGAAGCACTCAGTGATTTGCAGGTTGATGTGGACAGCGCTGATGGGGATAAGGTAAGGGTTTTCACCGAATAGAAAAAAACGCGTCTGTGGCTTCTTGTGACGCAAGTGATCGTTACTCCCGGGATAACAAAACCCACGATACACTCCATGAATGTCTCCTGGCCTTATGCTACCTGTTGAATCAGAGCCTGTGTTCGTGTGTGAGAACTGGTGGGAATCCTTGACCTGCTAGGATTTACGAGCCTTCAAAATATATTCTCCGGGACGTAATCCAAAGTAGTCATCTGTATCGCCATTCATTACCAGTACTTCAACACTGAAGCCCTGTTCTGTCAGTCTGTCCCGAAGTCCCTTAACGGAATAGACCCGTACATGATCTTCCTGCCCGAAATGAATCAGTCTCTCCTCGGGAGCAATTATCGATTGATCCTCGTACATTTCTTCGATGAACGGCGTCTGTATGAAACAACTTCCACCGGATTTCAATATTCGAAAGAGTTCCATCATGGCTTTTCTATCTTCTTCAATATGTTCTAGAATATGGTAACAGATGATCTTATCAAACATATTATCTGATTCATCAATATTAGCAATATCAATGCACTTATCTGCTGTGAATTCTCCAGCATAATCTGTAGTTATATACTCTATATTCGATCTCAACTCGTATGGTCTCCTGATTGCCCCGGGTGGTGAAAAATGAAGAATCCTCTCTCCGGAATTTACTTCGTTCTCTAGAATCATATAAAGCCTTCTGGCTCTTGATAAACTGCCGCATCTGGGACACAAACGCTCTTCATCATTGAGCTCAACGAAAGCTCTTAGCCCGTATCCACAGATATTGCATCTGTGTCTGTTACCTCTGTATCGAATTGCTATTATCCTTCGTAAAAAGTATTCATATTTAGCAAGAAGCCTTCCAGGAATCACTCTTCGGGCAATACCTTTTACCGAGTTGTACACCTCAGACAACACCCTTCACATCTGTTAGTCAAAGCATCTCCCCCCTCATCCAGTAGTCCGTTGAAATCAATTGGCCGTGTGTCATTGAGAAAAAGTACCACATCATATGGCTCAAGGTCGACTTCACTGCTCCTACAGCTTTCTCACCGCGCATGTTTAGATAGTCCCACTGATTGGTATTGTCACCTGCTCTTTACCCAAGGTTCAAGAAGTGAAACCCTTTGTTTATCAAAATCTATCCCAACTTCAATACCGATCGGCATTGTTAGCATCGGATGTGTATGGCAACAATCAAATCCGTTCACTACCCGAAGATTCTGACCATTAAGAACCTCATGCAATACATCAAAAGGTTGCAGTCCTGTGTCTTTATCATCGAACAATTGATGCTTACCTAAGATAACTGCGGAAACCTTATCAAACACACCAATTATTTTTAGGAATGCAAAGGAGCGCTCCACTGCAGCTATATCTTTTAGACTATCTTCAATAAGCAGTATATCGCCCTCTCTTATTTGAGGCATGTATGGACTACCCCATATACCTGTAATGGTATTCAGATTGCCGCCAATAAGGCGTCCTTTCACGTAACCGGTACCAACATATTCACAATAATTTTTTTGAACCGTTTTGGCCCTATCTTGTTCAAACCAATCAATTTGTTCCTCTGTCCAATAATCAGGGAGGGTGTAATCGTATAAGCCAGTGTTTTCCTGACAGAGTATTTCTTCGAATGAATTGTAGGTTTCATCAACAAGAGGCGGGAATTCACCAAAAGAAGCAACCAGGGCTGGTCCATAATACGTTACGATGCCTGTTCTGGCATAAATACCTAACAGTATTGCTGTTACATCAGAATATCCGATAATGATCTTGGGATCTCTTACCAAAGTATCATAATCGATGTATGGAAGTAAAGAATTGCTGTTCATCCCACCAATAGTTGACATGATGCAACGAACTTCAGGATTACGTATGAGTTCGTTCAATTCATCAACACGCTCACGAATTGTACCTGAACGATAAAATTCGCATTTATTCGTCAGTTTGCCTGGAACTAGCTGAAATCCTTTGTCACACAGGTATTGCTTTGCTCGTTCGAACCGCTTTGCTGCAAAAACAGTTGCAGGTGAAGAGGGAGAGAAGAACCCTATGGTATCACCTTCTATTAGTCTTTTCGGTAAAACCTTGATCAAATGAATTCTCCTTGTACAGCTAACGACACGCATGAGTTACAACAGCAGCAATCTGCTCCATCCGGATGTTGATTGATCCTGGATCTCTTGTAATCAATAATACTATTTACTCTAAAGAGGTACTAAATCCATGTTCAATTCCATGTCGTTCGACTGCAAGTTGGATAAGTCTATCGATCAATTCCGTATACGAAATGCCACTTGCTTCCCAAAGTCTCGGGTACATACTTATCTTAGTGAAACCGGGAATCGTATTTATCTCGTTCACAATGATCTCATCTTTCCCTCTAAGAAAAAAGTCAACGCGAGCCATACCTTGACAGCACATAACACGAAAAACTTTGATAGCATATGCCTGTATTGCTTTTGTTGTCCTTTCAGGTAATTTCGCAGGGATGCTTAGAATGGCTCCGTGCTCGTCTATATACTTTGCTTCGTAAGAGTAGAATTCAGTTTGTACGATTATCTCGCCAGGGACTGAAGCTATTGGATTTTCGTTTCCTAAAACAGAGCATTCGATTTCTCTGCCTTGAATGAACTCTTCCGCAAGAATCTTATTGCTGTATCGAAAAGCAATCTTGATGGCCTCTTCGAATTCCTTTTGATTTCTTACCTTATTTATTCCAACCGAAGAGCCAAGATTTGCCGGTTTTACAAAAAGAGGTTTTCCTAATAAATCAATGATTCGTTCGTATCTATGTCCTTCAGGAAAAGACCGTTCCATAACAAGAAACTTCGGAACAGGAAGGCCGGCATCGCGAAGAAGGCGCTTCATGACATCTTTGTCCATTCCAATTGCGGATCCCAGGATATCTGCCCCCACACAGGGGATATTCGCGAGTTTCAGCAAACCCTGAATGGAACCCTCTTCTCCATAAGGTCCATGTATCACCGGAAATGCGACATCAATATGCCCTTTTGCAGTAAGAGTAGATTGAGTGATCAGTTGGTTTGAATCCCCTTTGGGAACTATTGCTATTTCTTCTTGAGATTTATTCAGTTGAATCGATTTCGGATTATTCTCGTTTAGCAGGAATGTTGACTTTTCATTCAGGAACCATTTTCCGTCTTTATCTATTCCAATCAAAACGAGTTCATATTTATTTTTATCGATAGCATCGATTATGTTCTTTGCCGATTGAAGCGAGACTTCATGCTCTGCAGACTTGCCCCCGAAAATAACGGCTATTCTCATTTTCCAATCATCCTGAGAAATAATATCGGTCGAATGAAAACTCGTCAAGATTGGGTATATATGACACTATCATACTGTCCATATGCTGCGAAAGGCCTGTCACGCAAACATGCCTGAGAATGAAGGCGGAGAGGGCTGACCGATGGAGATGAAGTAAAGGTCTTCACCGAATAGTTAAGAAGCGTAGTATATTTGCTTTTCTATTCAATGTAGAAAGGAAATATCTGTGAAAATTGCCCTTGCAGGAAAAACGGGCTGCGGCAGATCCACTCTGTTCCGCGCACTTGCAGGCTCCGAGGATGCTGATACAGGCAAGCCTCTCACGGTAAAGGTACCCGACCACAGGTTGGACTTTCTTGAGAGCATCCACAGCCCGGAAAAGAAAATCAATGCTACAGTCGTATTCTTCGATGTTCCCTCGCCGTCTTTCTCATCGAAGAATCTGACTCTTATCAGGAATGCCGCAGTACTGACAGTAATCCTTGATAATTACGCCCTGGGTGATACCTTGAACGATTTCAATGAGATCGAATCAGAACTCATATTTTCCGACATGACCCTGTGTGAAAAAAGACTGGCTCGCCTTGTCAAGGAGAGCAAAGGTAAATCCAGAGAAGCCCTTCTTCTTGGAAACATTCAAAAGCACATGGAGAACGGCAGTCCCCTGCGAATTCTTAAGCTTGATAAGGGTGAGGCAGCAATTCTAGCTCCCTACGCCCTTCTCTCCCTTAAACCTCTGATAGTTGTTTCCAACAGAATGGGTGACCCGATAACCCCGGATGATGAATTGTCGACTGCGGTATCGGAACATGGAGGAACCCTTCTTGCTATCGATGCAGGCTTCGAGCTTGAACTGACCGAGATCGATGAAAGTGAACAGGCACCATTTCTTGAATCCATGGGCTATTCTTCCAGTGGACTCTCCCGGCTTATCAGGGCAGCGTATTCCACCCTTGACCTGATTGTCTTCTTCACCATCGGGAAGGATGAAACAAGGGCATGGCCCATCCGGAGAGGCTCGACCGCTCTGGATGCTGCGGGAGCCATTCATTCAGACCTTGCCAGGGGTTTTATCCGCGCAGTTGTAATACCATGGGAGCTGTATCACGAGCATCCAGATAGAACGCTGCTTAAGGAAAGGGGGAAACTCAGGATCGAAGGCAGGGATTACACTGTCATAGACGGCGACTTAATAGAGATCCGATTCAACGTCTGATCCGCCACCTGACTACCGGATACTTCTCATACTACCGACTGCTGGATACCCGTTCCGAAGAGTTCAGAGATGTCACTCATTGTGTTCACTGAACCTTT
>DAOWFD010000177.1 GCA_030638185.1 Candidatus Aegiribacteria sp. | reverse complement strand
GATGGCCTCCCATTGCATAATCGCTTTCAGTAGTGCTGTCCGCATTCTGGTAGCTGAACGCAGTGACTGACCCTCCCAGCTTGACCTGCGTATGATGAAGCATTGATGCGGTGGGGATATCGATCAGACCGGAGCGGGAAAATGGAAGAGAGCCTGCAAGCACGGAATTAACTATGGCGAACAGAATAGTCAGTGAAAGAATCCGGACAAATTTCATTCGATACCTCCAAGCATTCCTGAAAATAAAGGTCTGCAAGGTGCTGTGCAATAGCTACGTTATTTGCGAGTGAACATTACCAGCCAATTAGATTCAATCTCCTTAGAAGTAGTAGCCCGCTGAAAGGAAGTAATACCCGGGCCAGGTTCCGAATTCGGAGCCTGCATCTCCTGCCGTATCGTATGAAGTGCTTCCCAGCCCTCGGGCTATTCCTGCTTTTATGACAGTATTCTGTGAAATGCTGTATTCGCCGTTCATGGAAAGGTAAGCCGATCCATCGGTAAGGTTTACAAGCGCCTGGCCAGTGAAGTTGAGAAGTGGTGTTACCGTCCAGCTTGTACCCGGGCTGAGATAGTGTTTTCCCAGGAGATAGATGCCGCCGTTCCTGCAGGCACTTCCCGAGAGGACATAGGAATAATCTTGCGGATCATCGGCCCCTGGTGAGTTGAAATGGTATTCAAGGAATCCGTACAGAGCGGCATTCAGCCAGCTCCTGTCGTATCCTGCTGAAAGACTCCAGTATGTTTCTTCATTGCGATTATTAGAGAAGAATCCTGTCGAAACGAAAGCGCATTCCACCCATCCCGTTCCCCCTCCGATAGAACGGTTCAGGCTTCCGCCTATCATGAGGTTCTCCCTGAAGCATGCTGCGAGTAGGGTTGCATCGGTCCTGAATAAGTAGAACCTTCCACGCAGCCAGCAGCCGCTGTCAGAAAATCGCGCATCCTTACCGAAAAGGTAACCCGCATCCAGCTCAGACATCATGCCGATCGGGAAAACTGACCTTGCCGCGTCTACACCGGTTCTATATTCGGTATCCAGCGTACCGTACTGGAAAGGGGCAATGAAATCCGTGGGACTGACGGATTTCGCCACCCCCCAGTAAACAGCCTGTCTTCCAAGTGTCAGTGTTGAGAAAGAAGTTCTCACTCCAATGTTCAGCCTGTCAATATCATGAAGTATGCTGAAGGATTCGTCACCATTCCACGTAGAAGGAAATATTCTACTATTGGGGTCGGCAAGTCTGAATACGTGAACTCCTTTCTCCCCGCTGAGTGCCGGATTACCCGTTGAAGGAGACAGGACCCATGCGACGTTAAGGTTCGCTTTGCCTGTTCTGTGATGAACCATGAGCCTCAGAGGAACCTCAAATATGTACCTCAGGGAAGAGTCGTGAATTGGTTGATCCTCTATGGAAAACTTCGGCTTCAGGGTGCCGGATATATCGGCTGCTTCGGCAGTTATTCCTGCAAGCAGTGTCAGAAGGAGTAAACCGGTGAGGGCCGGTTTCATCAGCATTCTTCCGGGGATGCTTTTCCGTCGATCTTCCCGTCCTGCAGAACTACGATCTTTCTTGCCCTCTGCATAACAACCTCATCGTGGGTAGAGAACAGGAAAGTCATACCGGTTTCCTCATTCAGCCTGCGCATCATATCAAGGAGGGCACCACTGGTCTTTGAATCCAGGTTTGCGGTGGGTTCATCAGCGATAACAAGGGAGGGACGGGAAACCATCGATCTGGCCACCGCCACTCTCTGCTGCTGACCGCCAGAAAGCTGCATGGGAAGCCTGCCTGCATATTCGGCTATGCCTACTTTCTCGAGAATGTCCATAACCCTGTCATGACGTTCTCCGGAGGGGACACCCTGGAGAAGCATTACGTATTCAACATTCTCCTCCACGGTGAGTACCGGAAAAAGGTTATAAGCCTGGAAAATAAAGCCTATATGGTCCCTTCTGAAGTCGGAGAGTTCTCTTCCGCTCATATCGGAGATAAGTTTCCCCGACAACCATACCTTTCCCTCCGTGGGCGTATCGAGTCCGGCCAGAACATTGAGAAAGGTCGTTTTCCCCGAGCCTGATGGACCTATTATGGCTGTAAATTCACCCTTCTGAAGAGTGTAGTCTATATCCCTTACCGCATGAACCGGGACTCCGGAATCATCGTAGGTCTTAACAATACCTTCAGCAACTATTACATCATTATCGGTCATATACATCTCCGTGATCTATGATCTATAAACTCTTCCGCATTGCCTCCGCCGGGTTCAGCCTGCCGGCGTGAATCCCCGGATAAATCCCTGCAGCTGTTGTAAGAATCAGAGTGAAAAGGGGATATAGCCTTAATCGGCTGAGATTGAGTAAAGGATATATCGGTTTGTCAAATACGATTCCCGATACTTCGATCTCCCCGAAGCTTATGCCTGTCTTTGAGGTTATCCATATTATCAGCAGGCCGATGACACTTCCTATTACCGCACTGATGACCGCTATCCAGAAAGCCTCAAGGACCACCATGGCGGTTATTGTTCCTGTCCTGGTTCCCACTGCTTTCATAACCCCGAATTCGTACATCCTTTCGAATACGGACATGAACAGGGAGTTTACTATTCCGAAAACAACCAGCCCGAAAAGAATTACAGCCATTATTGCCATACTTATGTCGACCATACTGAGCATTGAGCCCACCTGTGGTGCCAGTTCCGGCCATCCAAGAGCACTGTTGCCGAAAACCGAGAATCTGCGCCAGAACCCAAGAGAAGTGTCAGCTCCTGCTTCCGCCTGCGGGAATTTAACAGCGATTTCATGAATTTCTCCCGGTATGCCGAGCATTTCACCCGCAGTAGTAAGATTTATGAAGGCGGAATATCTGTCGAGATTGTCACTGCCGAAACGGCATATACCCGATACGAAGAACATACTGCTCGAAAGTCCGCTGTCAGCCTGAGCAGCGGTGATAACGATTACATCACCAGGTCCGGCATTCAGGTCATCAGCCAGTTTGTGTCCGATAATGATCTCTGTACTGTCCCCGCTCAGGTAGGAACCCTCGATAACAGCAGCTTCCAGCATCGTCACTTCCGGGTCGGTTTCACTGTCAACGCCTATAAAAGTAACGGGTTTCAGTTCTGTAGTTGATGTTACCGAAGCCGGGGATAGGATTCTGGCGGTGTAGAAGCTGACTGTTGAATCCCCATCCAACATGGAAAGAATTGAATCGGGTCTGTTAATTGTCGGGTTGATATTCCGTGTGTCCAGAAAATAATCTCTATGGATCTGGGCATCCCCCATCCAGGATTCGGTCGTTGTCTGTATCATATGTGCAGTCATGCCCTGCATAAGAGCCTCCGTGAACATCAATGACCCGAGACCCAGCCCTACGGCTAGCCCGGTGATCACAGTTCTACGGAAATTCCTCCAGATGATCTTCCAGGCGAATTTTACAAGTCTGATGAACATGTCATATCGTTCTCAGCGCTTTCGCGGCTTTTGTATGGGCAGCCTTCAGTGCAGGGAGAAAACTAACGGTGGAGGCTGTAATGATCACGCATATTGCGGGGATCCAGTAGCATTCCGGGGTTATTGACGCTATCATCTCACGAAAGACGGTACCTCCGTAATCAAGGGGCGGATCCATAACCAGGCCATGTTTTGAAAGGAAAAGAAGACCGGCTGTACTAAGGATACTGCCCGCGATTACGCTTATGATACCCATGATATTCGCTTCCAGCACAATCATCTTTATGATGAACCCGGGTCTAGTGCCGAGGGCTTTCATCACACCGAATTCGCGCCTGCGCTCGAGAACCATCATGAGAATCGTGTTGAGGACTCCCATTGCAGCCACAAGTACTATTACGAAGATCATTATTTTCAGACTCGATTCATCAGCCTTCATGCCGTTGTAGAATTCCCTTGCGAATATTTTCCAGGAATCCGTTTCAAGGTCTTTATCCACAAGCCCGGCTGAAATTTCATCGGTGAGTTTATCGACTGTACCCAGTGAACGGGTCATTACTGTTATTTCGTGCACTTTCCCCTGAAGGGCGAAAAGGATCTGGGCATCGGACAGGGTTATATAGCATGTGTTTCTGTCGATATCTGCGTTGCCTGAACTGATTATTCCACGGATTACATACATCCTGTCAGCACTGCTGCCGTCGGCTGCCTGTGAAAGCATTACAAGGGAATCACCTACTGAGGCATCGAGAATTATAGACAGTTCTCTTCCAAGTATGATCTGACCGGTGGCGGCGTAGAAAGTATCAGCCGCGGAGGAGGATAACATCTCGCCGCTTTCGATTCGGCTTGAAAAACAAGTGGCTGCTTCCTCCATTGCCGGATCTATTCCAATCACTGACGCGGCTGCTGAATTCGAGAATACATTCCCTGAACCTGCCCCTTGAGGCCTGACCGCAAGGAGAACTCCGGAATATATCCTGGGCGTCCATACCCTAACTCCGGGAATAGAATCCAGTAAGGCTCCCACTGCCTGATAATCGTTGACAGTTGAATAGATCGATGGATTCTCCAGATAACCTCTGTGGTGCACTTGAATCTGACCCGTTCTATTGTTTGTAAAGAACATGATTATGCTGCTGTACGAGCCGTCCATCCACCCGATGGAAATGGAGGAGAGAAAGAAGCCACCGGTCATGGTCAGAAGGGGGAGGATAGTCCGTCTTTTCTGACGGAAAACGTTTCTCCATGCAAGTTTTACAAGCATATCACTCGACGGACTGCAGGTTTCTCAGTGAGAAAATGTCGCTGTCCAGACCCCGGTCGAATTCAGCGTGGGACCAGGTGATGGTCGTGCTCTGGCCCTCTTTGTCGGCGGGGATAACCTGCATCTGTGTGGGTATCGTTCTGCCGCCGATTTCTTGCACGTGCGAGTAGGTTACCGTCTTTATCAGATCGCCATGACTGTCGTAGTACTTTTCCCACAGGGGTATGGTATCAGAGGTTCTGACTGCGCACACGATGCTTGACCAAACCACCGCGGTGGACGATTTTGGAATCAGCTCGATGTATACAACGCCGTCCAACAGATCCCCTGTAAGGATTGTATCGGTCGAGTACGAGCACGTGTAATCCTCCGTATAGGTGATCTCTCTGACGATATCGTTGTTTGTGATGTCCGATCCCATCCACGAGCCTGCCATCATAGATGGCGGTATCCTTACAGTGCTGCTGGTGTTTGGAAGGTAATTCCACATTTCTGTACCTATTCTCAGGGATGCCATTCCAGCTTCCCTTGCCGGGGAGAGTATCCTGATGAAGGTTTTGTCTATTCCGTGAGACCATGCCTTCATTGTCAGTGTTCTTTCCCAGTACGGTGTTACGATTTGCATTGACATTTCAGCGTAACTGTCATCGCTTCTGTAAAGCTGATCCAGCGAATGTACCAGTTCGTCGATTGGTGGCTGGCAGATGCTCGTGGTAATGAAACAGGGGATGAATGACAGGCTCAGAAGCAGTATAAGGGATCTCATTTATCCCTCCCTTCGGGAACCAGCCCCCCGAAGAGAATTTCAAGCATTTTCTCAAGGGATTCAAGCATCTGTTCAGAGGTTCTTTCCTCATCGGCGGCGTACCACATGATGGCGGTAGTGATGATCCCGTATATCGCCAGGGACGCGTGTTCGATATCCGTACCGGATTTGAGCTTCTGTTTTTTGGCTAACTCCCGGAGTACTCTGGCAAGACCGTCGAGAAGGGTCAGATCCTGACTGATAAACCCTTTGCTCAGGGTAGTATCAATGTGCCAGGCTTCCCTCATTAATTCCCGGAGAAGCCTCTTCGGATACATGGACAGGCTCTCCATGAAAGTATTTATATAAAGTTTTACACTTTCAAACCCTGTGCAGGACTCCGGGATCCGAAACTCACCATCCAGAACCTCAGATGTATCCTCGGCGGTGATTGCAAGTATTAAGGCGCTTTTCGAATCGAAGTAATTGTATACGGTGCCTACCGCCACTTCAGCCTCTTCAGCGATTTCCTCTATTGTAGTCCCATCGAAACCGCGGCTGAAGAACATATCCCTGGCTGCTTCCAGTATCGCACTTCGAGCACGTTCCTTCTTGATTTCTCTCAGTCCCATGAATAACCTCCAAACATGAACGTATTCAATAATACAATATATTCAGAAATTGTCAACCCTGCTTTCAGGATCCGGCATTTTCGGGTGATCTATTCACACCAGAAGAGTGTTTGTATTGGATTCGGGCTAAAGACCTGGTTTTAACTGTCAACGATCTCATTAAGGAAATCGGCCAGGTTGCGGATATTCGCACGCATGTCAAAGATTCGACTCGCCGCCTCCTGGTCCGCGGGACCTCTCAGCTTATCTGACTTCCAGTCCATGTAAATATGCTGAAGTGTTGTAGATACAGCTTCCGGATTCGGTTCTGAAAAATAACCACCCTGCATTTCTTCAAGAAAATCAGACATATCCCCTTTTCTGGACAGAATCAGGATAGTTTTCCTGGTTGAAACATATTCTGAAAGTTTTGCGTTATTCTTGACTTCACATCCGGGACGGTCTGCAACACAGGTCATCAGAACATCCGCTTCGAGCTGGTATTTCCGAACTTCATCTGCAGGTACTCTGTCGACAAACTCCACTACCTTTTCTAAGTTATCAGATTGCAGCCTTCTTTTAAG
>DAOWFD010000416.1 GCA_030638185.1 Candidatus Aegiribacteria sp. | reverse complement strand
TACATGCCGCTGATGTAACCGATGATGGTTTTGTTGATATTCTTGTAGCTGTATGGGAAGACAACCAGCTGTACCTTTATAAAAACATGGATGGCACAGGGATGGAGTGGGCGGTATACCTTCTCAGATCAGGCTGGTGGTTTACGGATGTTGATGTTGCTGATTTCAACGGTGACGGTTTTACCGATATTCTCGCGGGCGCAAATGGTGGTGTTGAAGTATCCTGGCATGAGATTATCGGTTATTCCTCCGGATGGCTTCAATCCTCAATACTCGATGTTACGGGTTACCCCCAGTGGGACAGTATAGCCTGGACAGCGGAAGAACCTCCCGGAACAGACCTCTTCTTCCAGGTGAAGAGTTCCAACGACTGGGAGAATATGGGAGCCTGGTGTGATACCATATTCGAGCCCGGGAGCCTTGCCGGTTACGTGGACAGTACCCACAGGTACATTCAGTACCGTGTGGGTATGACCAGTGACAGCCGTTTCGGGACACCTGTTCTTGAGGAAGTGCGTTTCTACTGGAGCAACCTGGGTATCGAAGGTGGCGGGGTTAGTGAAGAGTTCGTAATTACCGCTGTTCCAAACCCTTCCGGTGGAGGTGTATCCATCGAAGTCCCCTCTGTATATGCAGAAGGTGTTGAGCTTCTTGTCTACGATCTTTCCGGTAAGCTTGTTCGGAAGCTTTCTGAAAGGAACGGAAGCATCTTCTTCTGGGATGGTCGTGATTCCTCCGGTCATGAAGCTCCCTCCGGCGCTTATATTGTCCGAGGGGTTGCTGAAGACAGATCAGCTTCGGTGAGGTTCGTGAAGCTGTGAAGATGCATTAGGTCAACCCCGAATAGATATCCGAATGAAAGGAACTCCTTACAAGGGGGGCCGACGCTGCGGAAACAAAACCCATGGCGAGCGCTTCATCTTTCCATGCGTCGAATTCATCCGGCGTTACATACCTGTCTACAGGCCAGTGTTTGCGCGAAGGCTGAAGGTACTGGCCCAGGGTGAGCATGGTAACACCTTTTCCCCTGAGATCCTGAAGAGCATTTCTGATTTCAATCTCAGTCTCTCCGAGGCCAAGCATAAGCCCGCTCTTGCGGGGAGTGGAGGGAGCAAGCTTACCGTACAATTCAAGTACTTCAAGAGACATTCCGTAGGAAGCTTCAGGTCTCACATCGGGAAAGAGGCGTTCAACGGTCTCAAGGTTGTGATTGAAAACGTCCGGCCCCGCATCCGCGATTACCTTCAGAGCATCGCTATTGCCCCGGAAATCAGGCGTGAGAACTTCAATTCGAGCGCCTGATATCTTCTCTCTAACAGCTTTAACAGTATTCGCGAAATGCCCTGCGCCGCCGTCTTCAAGATCATCCCTTGTCACAGACGTAATGATAACGTACCTGAGTTCCATCTCTGCCGCAGCTTCCGCCAGCCTCTCAGGCTCATTGGCATCGGGTTTATCAAGAAAGCCTTCCGAATGCTCAATAGCGCAGTATCGGCATGATCTTGTGCATCGGTTCCCAAGGATCAGGAAAGTCGCGGTCCCGCGCTGGAAACAGTGCCCTAAATTAGGACACATTGCCTGCCTGCATACAGTATCGAGGCTGTATTTCCTCAGAATGGATCTCACTTTCGCGGCTTCTTCCGAGCCACGCTCAGGCATTCTTAGCCATGATGGCTTCTTCTTATATGTCATTTCTGCACTCGCATTCGAGTTTAACCAGACGTTCTCCTTCAAGCTCTTCGTGAGGTGAGTATTCCAGATCACTTCCTGCGATTTCGGAGAAGGATTCATGAAGAGCATTTTCCATATCACGTATTTCAAGGCCCGGGCTGAACTCGTGCACGCAGGCGATACATTCCGTAAGGTGGCGCCTGAGAATGTCCTTCAACCCTGGAAGAATATCCTCCGGGAGATAGTCAAGAATCTTCAGCTGATCGTTCTCAAAGAGGATCGAACCATGCTCGAGAAATACTCCCCTGCTGCGGGCCTGCGCGCTTCCAACGAGTTTTCTACCGTCAGGGGTTCCAACCTCCCATTTACCATGTGATGTGAAGCATGGATTACTGGCAGTTCTTGGACCGCCTGCCCTGTGCTTCTCTGTGGGGCTTACCGCAACCTTGATTCCAAGAGAATTCATGGCTTTTACCATTGGAGCGGCTGTTTTCTTGAGGGCTTCACTTATGGAACCTGATACTGCAGGGTGATCGGATGCAGCGACTATACTGTATGTCAATTCCGTTTCATGCCACACGGCTCTGCCACCTGTCGGCCTGCGCACCAGCCCGTAACCGTCGGCGATCAGCCTTTCCGAGTCGACTTCACGTTGAGTTTTCTGAAGCTTACCTATTGAAACACATGGAGGATCCCAGCCGT
>DAOWFD010000128.1 GCA_030638185.1 Candidatus Aegiribacteria sp. | reverse complement strand
CTCTATGCATTCCCCGGAGTATTCCCTGGTCTATCTGCCACTTTTGGCTTTGCACGCAATCACCGGGAATTATATCACATCGTATAAACTCAGTGCAGTACTGATAAAAGCCCTCTTTGTGTTCTCGGTGTTCACATTGGGCTTCTCATTGCTCAAGTCTAAAACCAGTGTTGATACGCGCACAGCTTTCTTTGCTGCCCTCATCGCAGGCGCCCTGTCGGCAATGAGTCCATCATTGAATTACTTTTTTACCCAGTTCCCCAAAAACCTTCTGGGCTTTGCTTTGCTCTTTTTCTTCGTGGCTTCGGTATACAGTACCAGCCGTATCTGGAAGGAACGGAAACCTCCCTCTTTGCCTAAGGACATACCGAGAAGAGGCTTATTCGTGCGAATGCTCGGAGTACTGCTGCTTTTTTTGGCGACCTTTTTTACCCACCGGTTTACTGCGATACTCTCTCTATGCTTCCTCGTACTGTATTTTGCCACTTCTGTAAAGCCTCTGCTCCAGTATCTATGGACGCGTGAGCCGGGCATTGCTGCCACATCCTGGCTGCAAAAACATAGGAGAAAATCACTTCGGCTTCTCATCCTGCTCATGCCCTTTATAGCGCTTTTTGCCCTCTCCCATAGACTCCCCCTGGCTCTTTCATTCTATGATCTGGAAATAATCACGAGCAATTTCTCGCTCAGCCCGATTTTTGTACCTGCATCGTTCATACAGAACTTTGGTGCTTTCAGGCTTTCAGCAGCATGGATCGTGGAGGTCTTTCTTGCAAGCACCCTGCCGCTCATAACAGCCGCCATGCTGCTTAGCAAGCGTAGATTCAGCTTCCTGCGCCTTGGCAGGGAGTATTACATCCTGATCCTCATTGGCCTGACAGGATTATTCCCATTCTTCAGATTTTCGCTCACAGGCCTTTCTTACAGGCTCTTTTATGGTACCCTGCTGATCTTTCCCCTGCTCTGTATCCCATACATATGCTTCGGGGTGCAAAAGATCCTCCGCTTACGACCTGAAGAGAGGGCATTTGGTCAGGAGGCAATACTCGTGTTGCTCTTTTTGGCATTGCTGGCCTCTTCTTTGTACACAGGCAAATCCTACAACCCCGAGCTACATGATCCTCCCTACGCATTCTACGAAGAACTCGCCGAAGAGAGTATTGCGTCTTTAGCCGATATTGACTACGAACTCATCATCGCCCATAAAGCACTTGCCCCGGTGATTACCTATACCTTCGAAGTTGACGCCCTGCCATGGGCACCGGAGGAATACTTCCCCCGCGAGCGGGTCTGGCGGATAACAGCGGGTATCCTTCAGGATGAGGTTGCGATGTACCTCAGCCCCGAACTGGCCGAGCAATATTTTTTACCCCTGAGCCGGGATTACGCGCTCATGCGTGAAGATCATTGGGAAGCTTTTATGCGTAGTATTGCCAATGAGCCTGTGATGCTGGAAGCGGTTAGCACCTGGCGCAACCCCCAGGAACAAAGACCGGCATACATGATGAAAGGCAAATGATGAAACCCGTCAGAAGAGTCAAATTCCGTAACTTCAGAAAATTCCGATACTCGGTCAAGCATAAAATAATAGGGAAGTTGATTTCCGGTCCTTATCTAGATTGCGATTTCAACCGGATTGATCGTATTGAAGGTGACCTGCTATGGGCCTGGTTCCATGTCTTCAAGCTGGCATGCAAATCGGGCCTTAAAAGTAGCTACTACCACTGGGCAGTGTCTGGGGATAATCCAATTTACCATCGACTGTTCAATCAAGAGTAAAGGGTGGTTTTAATGAAATTTATAATGTCAGCACTGGTTCTGTTCTATTTTGCCTCCATATACGGAGAGGTGAGTATTCCTGAAAATGTTGCCGATTCACTTACCACAAGAATCATCACTGGTGGTCCCGATGCACTGATAGAGTACATCGAGGAATTCAACTCTCAGCAAAGACTTCAGCTTTACCAGCTTGCCCGTGAGATAATGGTTTTCAGCGAGTGGGAGGGCCAGAATCTGGACGATATCGTAACAGTTTCGGAGGCCGGTATCCAGGAGGCAATGGGCCAGGCAAACAACGCAACGAATTCTCTGGCTATTGAAGCTCTGCTGGATCTGGCAAACGTAATGTCCTACAATCTATCCGCGGATCTGGCTGAGTGCTGGCCGGGTGACACTCTCACAAGACATGAAAGACACTTTGAGCGGGGCCTGTCAGCGGCACTGCAGTGCGTAGAATGGCGGCGCGAACTGGGGAAGGGTGATTACGCGCTGTTTATCGCATTCTGGGCAGCAGGAATGCATCAGCTTTCCCTCGACAGACCAAGGGAAGCTGTTTACAATCTGGTTAAATCCCTTAATCACGCGCAGCAGTACACTGTTGACCAGGGCAGGCTCCTCGGACTGAATCCACAGGCAGGATATGAACTCATACTCGCCCATGGTTACCTTGGACTTGCAATGGAGATGTGTGGCAAGGATGACGATCAGTACGAAAGAGTAATAAGCGCATTTGAAGAGGGAATCGAAGAGTATCCCGAACTCGCGGATGATTACGGATTCGGAATTGTACAGCTTCAGTGGGTCAGGGAAAAACTGCTGATTGACTGAACAGGGAAGGCGAGCATATCTCTGTATGGATCTCCGACATTGCCAAATACTACGCCGAGGCTTGGGTGACCTTGCTGAAGCGAATTCGTAGTCTTATTGATAACACCTGGCAGATTATGCTCCCTATTTTGCATAGATAGAAAGTGAGAAAGATTCAAAACATGAATGAATCCAATTACAGGGAAACGGCAAGTAATTATGACAATCAGGCCAAGGAGTATGACAGTTACGGTTATGATGTACTTTTCGGGATGAGCTACGATTATATCAATACGAATGAGAAGCTGCTCGATATCGGTATTGGTACCGGTCTGGCATCTATAAAGTTTTCCAGAGCTGGTTTGAAAGTCTATGGACTTGATGAATCACAGGAAATGCTGAATGCATGTCAATCGAAATCGTTCACGGAAGAGCTGAAGCGGTACGACATTAACAGTGATACAATTCCATATAGGGATCAGTATTTCAATCATGTTATTTCCTGCGGGGTATTCCATTTTATTGGGGATCTGACAGATCTCTTCACTGATGTAAAAAGGGTAATAAGAAAAGGTGGGATATTTGGCTTTACAATAGCGCCCCAGGAGACGACAGCCGATTACATTAAGGAACCAACACCTTGGGGAGTATCAATATATAAACATTCCTCACAGTACATTATGGGTCTGCTTGATGAGAACGGCCTGGAATTGCAGAAAGAGCAGAGATTGCTGATTAAGGGTGCGGATAAGACAAGCTACAATATGCTGTTCTCTGTTTTGATTACCAGGTGCTGGTAAGAACAGGATAGCAAAACCAGGAAGTGATGAAACGATGAAATCATACCTTCGCCTGATTGACATGGCGACACGGGGCAACCGTTATGACGTAACCCCTTTATTTGCGGATGTGGAATTCCGTACCGTGACCTGAATAGTTATCAAGAAGGGAGAAGAAAGAGGATGAATGCCGAGAAAAAAGCAGTACCTTCAATATACATTCAAGCTGCAATAGCATTAATGATGATACAACTTGTTCATAAAATCGTCCGTGAAATACCAGGGGCGATAAAAATGGGAGGACCAGGAACGGTAGTAGTTCCAATATTTGCAGGAATACTTGCTATTGGCATATTACTGCTCATACTGAGAAACAAATGGGGATTGATTCTGGGTGTGGTAGATGGTGTATTCATGATATTTCAACCTGTTTTTGTTCATATTATTCTTGCTCATCCTGATCAGAATGGAATCTGGTGGTATCCCGTATTCCCATGGACGCAGGCAATATTACTTGTTTATTTCTGTCGTCTCGCATGGAAAAACTGGCAGTAGGTCATGTCATTGCCGGCGAATTAACACCGGTAATCCTGCAGCAGAACGTATCTCATATGTCATCCCTTCAATGCCGGATACGACCTCTCTTCCGAACGTGCTGTCCTGGAAACCATGAGTAAGTTTGATGATACCTTTGAAATTGCGGAAACACCTGGAACTGACAGTTACAGAGCAGAGGATATAGAAAAAACAGTGGATAAATATCCGCTGTCTCAGGAAAGTTTCATGCTTCTTATTGCTGCATGATCCTGTTATTATTCTAAACGGTTTCATCCGATTCAGGCGCAGGGAGGTTTGGTTTTGTTTATTCAGATTCGGCAGGTTCAGCTAGAATGAATATCGCAATAACAGCGGATGTTCATCTACCTGCCGGTGAAAACCATCCTGAACGATACAATGCCCTCGTGAATATCCTCGATAGCCTTGTTAAGAATGACATCCAAAAGCTTGTAATAGCCGGGGATCTCTTCGATAAGGACTGCAGCGGTTACTCACGGTTTGAAGAGGTCTGCAGGCAATACCCGCAGATCGGCATTCATATAATCCCTGGTAATCACGATCCGGATATATCGCGGAGTGTAATAGTCGGCGAGAATATCAGAATATACGATTCACCTGCGTTGGAAGAATTTGATGGCCTGAGTTTCGTTTTTATACCCTATTTAGAGACATCCGGGATAGGTGAATGCCTTGAGGAGATCAACCCCGAAAAACGCTGGGTTCTTGTTGGTCACGGTGATTACTTCGGCGGAAGGAAACAGCGCAATCCCTATGAAAAAGGTACTTACATGCCCTTGTACAGGAAGGACATTGAGAAGTTTTCGCCTTGGAAAGTCTTTCTGGGGCATATTCATAAGCCTATGAATATTGATAATCTCTACTACCCAGGTTCGCCCTGCGGAATCGACATCAACGAAACTGGAAGAAGGCGATACATTGTATTCAACACCGCGACCGGACATACCTCCTCGGAAATCGTACGTACGGATGTAATCTATCTACAGGAGAAATTCCTTGTAATCCCCGATGAGAATGAGGTCGAGAGGCTCAGAAATGATGCCGAGAAAAGAATCGTAGCCTGGGGGCTGGACGAAGAGGACAGAGGAAGAGCCAGAATCAGGATCAAAGCCACCGGTTATGCAAGCGACAGAGAAGCCGTCATGGGATGTCTGAAAGATGTATTCGCAGAGTACGACTTTGTTAAGGATGAGGAACCGGATATCTCCTCACTGTACATAGCAAATGACAACCGCAGAAACGCCATTGCCTGGAAGGTTCTGCAGCTGATTGATGAAATGGACTGGGAATTCGGTGGAAATGAGCCTGAAAAGGAAAAAGTCATTGAAACTGCTCTTTCGGTTGTGTATGGAGGGGGCAGCTGATAATGGCTATCCGAATCGATAGAATATCCATTAACCGCGGGGGGCCTCTGAAGGATGATTTCATCCTGGAACCTGAAGGGTTGAATCTCATCTACGGACATAATGAAACCGGCAAAACCTATATTGTTGAGGCCATTATCAATTTTCTTTTCAAGACCGGGAAGAGTACCCCCTGGATACAGAAAAGAACCAAATCAAGAGAGCCGACCATCAGAGAATGGAAGCCAGGGGGTAAAATTGTGGTTTCTGGCCTGGAGGATACAACTACAACCTTCACCTCCGGGGGCAATAAGCTTGAGGATTTCAGGAGTTCCGGCAGCCGTCTCCCGGAAGAGCTATCCCGGCTGATGGTTGTCCGAGCTGGAGATACAAGACTCTCTTCCACTGGAGATGGGGTTGGCGACAACATTCTCAGAACCTATCTCTCCGGGAAAGGTGTTCTGGACGAAATTGAGAACAGCATACAGAAAACCGTCAGAAAAGCCACTATAGAAAATGGCACAATAGGTATGAATTATGCAGGGCTCCAGGAAGATAGGCTGAAGGCGGAGAAGGAGAGAAACGAACTTGAAGCCCTGCAGCTGGAAGTCGATGAAAACGCCTCACTCTGCGCGGTCAATTCCCTTGAGAGGTCCAGAAAAGAGATAGACG
>DAOWFD010000019.1 GCA_030638185.1 Candidatus Aegiribacteria sp. | reverse complement strand
TTCTGTAGAGTCCTCTGGTAGCCGGTTGATCAAGAGGCGTGTTCTTGAAGTTGAAAATAGCAGTAATGAACCCGGCCAGGCCAAGTCCAAATAGAATAATCCCAGGGATGAAAACAACAGACCCTGTTTTTAATGGAGCAAAGATAATAAGGAAGAAAACAATTAAAATTACTAATACTGCTATAACACGAAAAAGCCTTTGTGTTTTACTCCAACGTGACCTGTCATATTTAAACAGCCTTACTCTCACATTCCTACGAAAGGTCAGAAGTGAAAAACAGTAAATTAAATAAAGCAAAGCCAATAAAACCCAACCATTAAGCCATCCTAATTCGAGTATGGGAATTAGTTCCATTTCTCACTCCTTCCATAAATCTAGCTGTAGAAGTTGCGGTCCAACGATCAGTATAACCGCACAAAAAGCGTCAGCTTTTTATGTCAGTTTTAATCCTGTTGCTGTCCTCTTCATATCAATTAGATAAGGGTCTACGCTCAATAGGATGTGGGTATGCCGGCATTGTTCTCAATAAGGGTTAGATCCTGCCTGAGACCGGTGCCATCGGTTCCTACCAAAAACCCCTGATCCAGTTCGTAGTAGAAATTTATACTGCTTGGCGCATCGCTTATCCTGTATGTCTCCCATCCCATCCAGGTAGTCTCTTCAAAGACCTTCATTCCAGCGTCCCGGAGATATTCTCCTACTTCAAGACTGCTGACTGGTAACCAGAAGGGGCAATAACCGCCCTCGTAGCTGCCATATTCGCATTCCTTCACAATGCCGTTTTCGTCCACTATGAATATTATGTCCATAATCAGAATCTGACTACCGTTCGGCATATGCGTGTAGTTTTCCATGGTTACTGTGAAATAACTGGAGCCGGCGGATTCCACCGTGTAGGTTTGATGCCCCCGGGTTGTTGATTCTCCGGAATAACTGGTTACATCGTACCTGAAGTACAATCCGTCAAAGAGGGGCGCTTCAACGCTTATTGATCCTTCAGGGGCGTCATTACCGCAGCCTTCAATAATTGCCAGTAACGCCATTCCTGCCAGTAGAATCATGAAATACGGTTTCGAATTCATTATTGCCTCCTGATATTCTCAAAGTATCTGTACCGAATAACGCCCTGCATAACCTGCACAGATATGAACATGGCCCATGCTTTACATTTGTGACAGGTTCATGCAGTTGTTCACCATTTATTCATAGTGAGTCCACATACGAAGAACCTTGACTGTTTTCTGCTCCAAAAGAACTTGATAGACAAGTCTGTGTTGAATATTTATGCGTCTTGAGCAAGCACCAGACAAATCACCAACGAGCTTCTCGAAGGGGGGAGGGGTTCTAAAGGGATCATCCTTGATAATCATGAGGAGATCTTCTGTCTTTTCTTTGAGTCCTGAACTTGCCAGTTTTTTCGCATCCTTTTTCGCTTGCTTTGTAAAGACAAGCCGCCAACTCACCAGTCAAGTTCCTCATCGCACTCTTTAATGGATGTGTTCATGCCGTTTTTGATAGACTCACGCATGCCGGGGATGCTTGTAAGGTAGAGAGTTTCCTGAATTGCCCGCCAATCGTCCTCTCCGATCAGAACGGCGGAATTTCTTTTTCCAGCGATCTGTACCGGTTCATGCGATTGAGCTACCTCATCCAGCAACTTGTAGAGTCGCCTTCTTGCCTCGGTTACTGTCACATTAGTCATTCCGCATCTCCATTCGTACGGAATATCGTACGTTTCGTTGTTCCTGTCAATCTCTGGTGAACGATGATTATGTAACTGTTACATATCTCAGTACCCGTATATGTGTACCAATCTCTCGAATACTATTAATATGCCTTAGTTACATCTACTGGTTCGGTATATAGTAACATAATGTAGGTCAGCATTACCTGTATTCAATCACTCATTGGCTTTCTGCAGATAGCTCTGAAATCGAGTAAATACTCAACCGTATCATCTTTATGGAGTTCAATATACTCAATCAATAAACCTGCTTGTTTTAGTTCATTTTCAAGGTCGGCGGGGTTCATTATTCTTCGAGAACAGAACCAGTATTTGTTTTCGTATTTAACTTTATCGTAAGGATAATTCTCTTTAACCTCGTGCCATAGAATACCTTGTTCATCGAATCGTCCATCGATTTGTTCATAGAGAGGGCATTTAATAGGATCTTCCCAACTCATGGTGTCTACAACAAAATATCCACCTTCCTTTAGAAGATTGAAAACATTGGTTAATGCGGCATGTCTGTCCGAGTCATAAGTAATACAATGCATGCAATGTCCGTCAATAATAATGTCGTAAATATCAGACCTTGTTTTAGAGATAGAACAAATATCATCCACAGAATAATGTATATCCAGGCCTCGATCCTTTGCATTTGTCCTGGCAATTTCGATAGCAGTATGAGAAACATCAAAACCATCAACGATGTAGCCTTTCTGAGCAAGAAAACAGGAGATAGGTCCAGTGCCGCATCCGATTTCCAATACTCTTGCATTGGAAACAGGCTTAATTCTGCCCAGTGCGGTCTCTAAGTATTCCTTCATACAGAATTCTTCGAAAGACTCCGATTGTTTGCTGAATTCATCCCAGGAGGATATGTTGCTTTTCTTTGCTTTTTTATAGATATCTTCATGTCCTTCATAATATTTCATCTTTATTTCTCCTTCCGCTGAACGCTACGGATAAGGCGGCTATAAGCCGTCGACTGCATCCGTCTTGTTGGACAGAATATCCTCACGCATCATTCATAATACATGATCATATTTACTCATTAGCTATCCCTTCATAACCATCGGTATCAGCAGCCATTAGGGTTGCTGTATGCCGTTGTCATGCCAGCCCTGAGGTTTTGAACCAGTGGATGAAGAAGGGCGTGGAGACATACCAGTTCTGTCCCCTGCGCAGCAGTATTCTCTTTTTCTCCAGCCCCTTCATTGCAGCCAGAGCTGCGGAATAGCTTTTCAGACCCGAATTCGCGATGAATCTGCTGTTGACCCGAATCGGCGAATCCATTGTAGTAATAATGGAAAGGCATCCTATCTGATTAGCGGAGAGAGAGGCAAGCTTATCAACAAAGGATTCCGATTCAAGATTGCATATCTGTGTCATGCCTCGTTGAACAGTCGCTAAGGTAATCTCAGTGTTCCTATCGGTAATATCCCAGATGCCTATGCATAGCCTCTGGATGTCTCCGGGATTGCTCCTTCCGAACTGGAGAATCTCATCCATTGCATTTTCAGTTACTGTTCTCTGACCGTTTTCGAACCGTTCTCTTATATAATCGGCAAATTCATTCCTGTTGATCTCACCTATGTTCAATTGCTGTGCACTCCTGAAAAAGGATGCGTCCGGATCGGTGAAAAGCCTGTTCATCCTGTGTAATATGCTGCCGGAAAAGATATAGGCGGTGTCAGGCTGACTCTGTATCACTGTTCTCATACCGGCCAGGATGGTTTCGTAGCCAGGCAGCTCCATGATATCCTGAAATTCATCGAACACGACAATTGTTCGGGACTTACCGGCAATCCGGAGCAGTTCCTCCATGCTTTTATAGTCCGGGTTTGCTCCCGGTGAGATACTTACTTTAAAATCCCCGGTTTGTGAATCGATGGAAATTCCAGGTCGAAGGGCTGATATGGCATTTGTGATGCTCCTAAGAACGGATTGTGTCCTGAATGCTGAGTATATTGCATTGGCAGTTCTCTCGCAGAGTTTTTCCATTGTGGCTACCGTTCGAAGATCGATGTATACGAATTTCCATCCCGAAATTCTTCCGGATGTCTCCATGATCAGTGAGGATTTACCGGTTCTTCTCTCTCCCATGATGAGTACTCTGAAGGAGGATTCTATGTACTCTGTTAACTTTCGGATCTCTGCTTCCCTGTCGCAGAAGTCTCTGCCGGTTACAAATATACCAACCTTGAAAGGGATCATTTGAAGACCTCACTTCAGTTGTAACAATATTATTACTAACAACATTGTTACTAACATATTTGTCACTAGTTTCACGCGCAAGGTCTAACCCACAGGGTATCCCGCATCCATACCTGGTATTTCTCCATATTCACAGAAATAGGATTAGTCAGATTATTGCTGCTGTTCGAAGAAGCCGACTACAGCTTTTCCGCGCAGACCATCCGTTAGACAGGCATGAAAAATGGTGAACGGCACGTCTACTCAGGTCAGAGCGCTGCGGACAATCCGCATTACTGTACAAGACAAGATCTGACGCTTCGGCACTAAGACCTGGAACCGAAATTTGATCTTCAGACTGTACCGTTCACCGTTGATAACGGTACAAGTATCTTCGGCGATTGTCAATAAGGAAGCTCCTATCTGATACTCAACAACTTTCACTAATCTCGAATATCCGCATTACTCTGAAAGCCCAGACGATGGGGCTACAGGCCATAATCGTGCGAAAGAGGTCCTCTCTTCGAGAATCTCATAGTTTCGGAAATGCTGAAAACCAGATACAATTCAGGCAGAAGGAACAACCTCCACTTCTGGAGAGACAGGGCCGGCCATGAAGTTGATGTAGTTGTTGACAAAGCAGGCAAGCTTATTCCTGTTGAAATGAAATCGGGACAGACAGTCGCCACCGATTCTTTCAAGAGTCTCGACTGGTGGAAGAGACTTGCTTCCGAAGATGATTCATTCCTTGTTTACGGAGGAGACCGATCGTACAAAAGAACCGGTACATCAGTCATCTCATGGCGCGATTGCTCTGCCCTCAGATCTGTTCAAAGCTCCTTGAGAAATCATCCGGAGACGACTTAAAAAAAGCCGAGAATGTTACTTGTCGTTGCCGTTTCAATCGATGCTTGTTTGCATGAAAACTCAAAGAGTATTTTCCCCGTAGACTCTATCCTGGTCAACTGATATCATCTTCGATATCCTTGCCAATAGGGACTAACTCCGACTTGGCCTCCTATCGAGCTGTCCGCCGGGCTTCCGTCGTAAAGGTCCGAGAGGTCGAATCGAGCGTAGAAGGCCTCCAGATCAAGGTTTTCAGGATTCGACAGAATTCGTATCTAATACAATTACCACTCGACGTCCTGCGAGCAGTAACCGCTGTCCACTGCGCCGAGCAGCACCAGGAAGATAGTCGCCACTGAAGCCGGAATCAATTTATAGTTCATTCTGGTCATGATCCTCCTGGCGGCGAGTGACAGCGGACCGTTTACTCATCCGTCGAATGCTGCTGGTAGCTTTCTGCATTCTTCACCAGAGGGATGTCCTGTTATGGACTACGTGGCTCAGTACCTGACGAATGCCAGGATTCAAGCTTCAAGGATAGGAGTTTCAGAGATTTCGACAGGCCGCCCAGTGACCAATTGCCCCAGGCATGAAGGCGTATGCTGCGCTCACTTCCGTTTTTGTTGCGATATCGCAATATGGGATATACTGCTCCCGCGTACGATGCCATGCTTCCCGCGTCTGCCTTACATTCTACGGAGATCATGTTATCCCGTTTCAGTTCGAAGTCTTCCGTATCCCCTCTGTACACCAGCTGTGCCGGCTCTATCCAGAGCACTCCAACATCATCTTCAACAAGAGTCAGCTTCTTGAAGCTGCTCTTCCCGGGGTCCGAGACCCCAACAAGTATACCCTTCCCAAAATCAATGGGATCGATTCCGAGCGCAGTTGCCCTTTTTCTGATCATTGCCCTGTTCAGTGGTGTCCAGATATTGACCCAAACCAGAATGAGCTGAACGATGATTAACGATATCAATATGGGAGCGGCGAACGGTATTGCCCCTGGCAGGCCGAGGCGCACCAGGATCGGTGTGACCGGCACAGAAACCAAGAAACCGACTGCGAGGGATAGACCTAAAGAAACTACGATGTTGATAAAATAGAGCTTCCTCTTGAATCTTGCGAAGAATGGTCTGTTGAAACCAAACGTAAAACAATTGGTGAGAAAAACTGCGACATACCCAACCACAGCTACCGCAAGAGCACCAAATGCAGCAGTGAACGCAACATTGGCTTGAGATTCTGTAACGCGAAAGATTCTTGGAGCAGGCTCATGAGAAGTGAACAGGCCGATCAGTTTCCCGCCCAGAAGGAAAAAGCCGATAAGCACAAGAACGATGAGCAGGAACCCGCCCACCCTCTTGAAAACAGGAAGTTTCTCATTTTCTAACTTCATAGTCTTCTCCGTTTAGACAGTGCCTGACAATCATTATTCGACCGTTGTTTGACGCGCCTGAAACAGTTTCAATATTACACTTCACCGGACACCGTCAATAAACAAAGGCAGGTACTTATATCAGTGAAACACCCTCACTCACAAACGGTTATAAGCCTGGTAACGATTTTCTCACCTGCATCCAGCCGAACAGCAAAAACACCCGAAGGAAGAGAAGCGTTCCATGCAAAAGCATAACTCCCCGCTGTAAAAGAGCTTTTCTCAACAATTGATACAAGCCTTCCGCCAAGGTCATACACACCCAAACGAACATCACACGAAGATGGTAGAAAAACGTCAAAGGTAAAACTGCCCGAACCGGGATTCGGGGAAACACACAGCCCCGGCATTCCTGCCATTCCAATCTCATCTTCCGAAATTCCTTCAGGAGAAAAGCTCAAATAGATAGCGTAATCAGGGCCGGGAACCGCAGCGACAGCCGCATCAATAGCATCGCAGTAGCTGAAGCACGCAGCGTTTCCCAATAAATTTTCGTATTCCGAATCCCTGTAAAGTCTGCAGTAAGTGTATAAATAGTTCTTGGTAAGAACAAGCCTCGAACCGTCGGGAGCGTAATCAAGATCAATTACTCCCCCGGAGCTCGCGTAACTGTGTGTATCGGTAATAGAACCTGTGGAAGGATCAACAGTCTTTACCTCCTTGTCAATGTAAAGCCCTATGGCGAACTGATCACCGTAACTGTCGTATGTAACCCGCATGGGTCCGTTCCCGCAGCTCCATGTTCCCACAACCGATGAAGAAGCTCCATCAACATCAATCAACGAGTAGGTATTCCCATTGTAGTTGGATACAATAGCCCTGGAGCTGTTATCGTTAAATGCTATCTGAAGGGGAAAATCCCCAACGGTAAGATCGGCGACAATGGTATTGGTAGCTGTATCAATAACCTTTACCTTATCATCAAAGGATGCAGCCACAAGGCAGTATGCTCCATCGGGGCTTACCCTCACATCGCTTGTAACACCGCATGCAGTCCAGGCTACGCCTATGACACCACAGGGGATCTCAGCTATCTCAGTGCTGGAAGCACCATCCAGCTGTACGACTGAAACGGTATTGTCAGAAACATTCCCAACGTATGCGTAACCATCATCGGGGGTAATCGAAACAACCGATGATCTTGTACCGGTGGGAACGTCCGCAACTATGGTGTTATTATCAAGATCGATGATCTTAACGGAATTGGAATTGAAACCGCACACAACAGCCCACCTGGAATCGGAAGTTATAGCAACATCCTGAACCCTGTCCCCGATCTCAAGAATAGCATCAACCTCAAGAGTGACAAGATCTATAATGCTCACATTGTCCGACATAGTGTTGGAAACAACACAAACAGAACCATCCGGCGCTATAGCTACCCTTCTTGTTCCGTCCCCCTCAACGGGAGAACCGGATAATACATCTCCAAGATAACTCGCTGAGGATCCACTGAAGCTGTAAAGGTAGACTCCCTCATGAAGAGTGGGATCAAAACTTGCAGTATTGTTTGCGGCGGGTGATACACATCCTGTGTACTGGCTGTTTCCCTCGTGCTGCGCAACCATTGTCTCCGTAGCGAAATCGATAATGGAGTATCTGTTCTGCCCGCTTATCGCGAGAGAATGATCGGCAGAAACCCCGATCCAGAAAGCGGAGTAGGTGTCGGTAAACGTTACGAAATCATTAGTCAGGAACCTTACCAGCGTACTGGTATTACCGCTGGTCGAAATGTAAGCCTTTGTTCCGTCCTGATTCACAGCGATTTCATTAGTAATTCCTGAACCATAACCGGTAACGGTAACGATTGAATCAACGGTAAAAGTAGAAAGATCGATCCTGTTCAGTGAGACGGGATAGTAATAACTCAGGGCTACAAGGTAAGCTTCGTCACCTGAAAGAGCAACACTCGCGCATCCTGAAATATAGCATGTATGATCAATATCTCCAGTAGCGGTGTTGAAGAACAGCAAACCTTTTTCGCCATCACCAACAGCCAAATAATCACCCCCGCAAACAGGCTCAAACCCTGAGAACTTCACGTAGAAACGATTACTTTCACTCGCCCATCCATAACTGTCAAGCCACACCGGAAAATCGCTTATAGTTAGCGTATGCGTCAGCGTAGCAAGATTGATAACCTCGCAGACATCATCTATATCACAGGTTACATAAGCGTAATTGCCATCGTCGCTTATCCGAATAGCACAGGGCTGCTGCCCTGATGGGAAAGAAGCGGCAAGAGAATAATCAGAAAGACTGTAAACATTGATCCTGTCTGAGACTGAGACGAAACAAGCAACAACCGCATATTCATCCGAGCAGGCTATACCAACGGGGTAACCGTCAACAGCAAAGGTTGTATCAACCGACATGGAAGACCAGTCAATAACAGTAACACTCTGACTATGGTAATTACAAACAAGAACCTTTGAGCCATCCGAAGTGAAGGTAATATCCAACAGGTAATCACCCTCAGGAATAACCCCCGGATCAATATTACAGACCGTATCAGCCCAGACAGAACCGAGAAAAGGAATGAGCTGTTCAACGGTAACGCCGCTGCCGGCATCAAAACTCTCAAAACCATCGACCGGCGACCCGTCCTCAGACGGAACACCGGAAACAAGAACACACAAAACAATACTCAGAGAACTCAGCATTTAGACACCCCTTTTCAAAAGAAAAAGCAAATCAATTCAATAAAATACAGGATATTTCATCTGAAGCAACCCGTTAGAAAAAAGAACGCTCTCACCCATCCTACTGGGGTCATCCAGAGCTTTCCAGATGATCTCCAAAGCCTGAAATGCTTTGATCCAGTTGATCCATTCGATCGTGTCATCAGGGAATCCTAAGAATTTCTTCGTGCGGACCCGGGTCACAATGCAACCTCCAGGATGTGTGTAGGATTCCCTGTAATCTTACGTCCGTATTTATGTGTTAGGGGTCGTTATGTTGAGAAATGCATTGATAATTACTTCAAAGGTTTGTTAAACTCCAGTACCCTTTGCTGTGTTTCGTTACTGAATTTCGCAAAGGAATCGTCGGAAATAACTCCGTTGCGCTTCCATGCTGCCAATTTGAAAATAGCGTTACTGCGCTTCAGGTCATCGAACATTACCGATACTTCCCGATCTTCTTTCTCCAACATTTCCCATAGTTCAAGATATGCTTTGTGTTCATTTCCGGGTTGTACCTTGATTATTCTCTTGATCTTCTCGAAGATTCGTCCGCATGAGATATTCAGTACATCTCCTTTTGTTTCCCTTAGTATCTTCCAATCGTTTTCAGGTATAGCCTTCATAAATCATCCCTCCATTAATTGGATTACAATCCATCATTATCAGTGATATCCCCTCTGGAAAAACCTGCAATAAGCATCATTATGACCCATTTCATAACAACGGGTTCCATTAATTCCCCGGGATTTCCAGCCGGTGGAATACTCAACGGGTGCTAACAATAACAGGTTAAAGGCTTCTCAGGTACTTGTTTCGTCCTAACTGTGCCGGCAGTCCAATCCTCCTTTACTTTTTGCTTCGCACTAAGCCTTCGATTGCAGAAAAGTGGTATTAACCTTCCTGTGTACGTGTCGATCCGGTTGTCTGATGCTGTTCTATGTTCTAACAAACCTACGCAGGAGTTCGTAGTTGTGCTTATCTGCTGCGTGAAGAGCTGCGATGTATCTCTGTCTGGCATTGCCGGCTCTTGATAGATCTTCACTTCCCCACGTAAACCTTGAACAGTTGAGGATGTTTTCAAGGAGCAGATCGGTCATTAGCCGTGCATGGCGACCATTGCCGTTGGGAAACGGATGAATCAATACCAGACGGTGGTGAAAACGGATAGCCATTTCATCGGGTGGATACTCCTGTAGTTCTATCCATAAGCGCACATCATCGCACAGGTTTTTCAGGTTCGTTGAAATCTGATACCACGGTTTGCCGACATTCTTGTCACTGCGCCGAAAGTGTCCTGCCCATTTCCAAACATTTGCAAACATGCGCTGGTGGAGTTCCTTGACGAATTGCTCATTCAGGATATCTGTAGGGGTTGTCTTATCCAGCCATATCAATGCCTCAACAATATTGTCCTGTTCCCACCTATCCAATTCACTACGTGTGGTTATATGCGTGAGAAGCAGGTCTACCGCTTCATCTGGATCAATAAGTGTGGCTCCTTCCGGATAATCGACATCCGGCATCATTCATCCCATAGATTCGATGGAAGCTCATCCATGATTTCTTCGATCATATTGGACAGGATCTCCTTGTTTTCTTCCTTACCGAGTGCCTGATTCTCAAGCTCCATTGTATGAGAGGCTCGGGCAAGGCGTTTTAGTGCAATTTGCTTTGCCTGATCACGAACGGTTTCTTCAAGACTTATTCGGGGAACAAGACCGTAAACGAAAACACAGTCCAGTGCTTCGGCAGCTTTTCGAATGGTTCTGAGGGTGAGCGATCCGATCATCTCCTGCTGCTCTATCTGTTTTGTGCGAGATCGATGTTCACCGAGACGGTCAGCGAATTGCCTTCCGTTCATGCCAAGAGCATCTCTAACGGCACGTATCCACCCCTTGACCGGAGGTGGTGAATCTCTCAGCGGTTCGAATTTCCGCAGAGTTATGTCCAGTTGCTCCCGTATGAGCTTTGTTTTCCTTCTCATATTCCCTCTCCCGAATCTGCTTTTAACTAATAATACGACAAAGATCCACCGATGTCTACATATATATATACGTTATTAATCTCATTGTCGAGATATTACTAGACTTTACTCTCATCATTGTCTATAAAACGCTAGACGACTTGATCGTATGACTCACGGCAATGATGATCAGATGATCTTTACCTGTTAAGCAGAACGCAGCCTTCCAGCCCTACCTGGTCGAAGAACGGATCTGCGATGGTTCCTCTTATCTGAACGCCGGAGCGCTCTGCCACTATCAGTGACTCGGAAACAGCAGAAAGAGGCTCCAGCATATTGCATGCTACATACTTCGTGTAGGTATCATCGGGATGCGCCAGGTCTATCCTTATAGTTGTGCCGTAATCTGTGGTGGAAGTGGTCGTGGAGTGGTAGTAACCCTCAACAGTAACTTCCTTCCCCATCCAGACATTGAACATCTCGTTGAACTGATCCACTGGAACGGGTTCACCGGCATACGCCCAGGGGCTTGTTTCGATTCTAACGAAGGCATCGGGTGCATCGACGAAGACCGCACCTGTAAGCTCGGGACCGGTCCAGCCCTCCTCCACTATTCCCCGCACGGCTATGATATCGCCGCGCATGACCGTCAGGTTCAGGGCCTCGTCGAAGATTGCGGTGGCCAGCTCATCGGTAGATTCCGGATCGGCAACCAGTCGAAGATCATCCTCCACTACAACGTCCTCACCGTACCAGATGTAGGGATAGGCGACCAGAGTAACTTCCTTCCCCATCCATGCGAAATAGGCTTCATTCAGTGCCCAGGTACCAACAGCGACATCCGGTGTTACCGCTTCCGGATCCAATTTACCCTCTGGATATAGAGGTGATTCCTCAACGATCTCTTCAATAACTTCGTCCACCGTTTCATCGGCGGCTTCTCCCGAGATGACATCAACTGCCGTCTCATCCGTCTCCGGCTGGTCACCCCCGCCGCATCCGAGTACGAGCAGAAGACTCAGCGAAACGAATCCAATTAGTATTCTGAACATCTGACCACTTCCTTTCTTTCCGGTCGGTGGAATACTCAACGGTCACTAACAATAACAGGTTGAAAGCTTCTCCGGTACTTTTTTCATCCGATTTGTGCCGGTCAATGAGCAGCTGTCCTCCAACCCCGACATTGTCAGGAGTGTTTTCCTGAAACAGGACAATCATTATCTGTGCCGGCAGTCCATAGAGAGTGGACGCAGCGTTGGTTACGTTCTTCACGAACTGACGCTTCTTGTCCAGGTCCGCCACCTTTGGCCCATCAACCCTGATTACAGGCATTCCGTTCCTCCCTTGCTTTTGCTTCGCATCTTTCCTTCATGCTGACCACTTCTGGTATTTCCGAAATTGTCGGTAGTTGCTTGAAATACATTTTAACAGTCTCAAACTTATTCTTCCGCTTCTTTTTACGAAAAGCATCAAACTCACGACACCGTGACAGGGGAACAAGGAATACTTCTTATTTCTTCCCACCAATAATGCCTCATGCTATTCTTCGCCATCCCGGGAGTGTGAGACATTTTCGGCTACCTGCAACTAATTTCTCTCAACAAGCTCAAGAATGTATACTCTCGTATAGTCAGCGGGATTATGATCCCAGCCAAGTATCCCCGATTCAGACACTCTGAAACTCCAATATCTGGCTATAGCCGGAAGAGTAGTCTCAACACTGGTAATAAAAGATCCATCACTCCCGCTGTACAGGTCGAAAACAGGTGATGCGGTTATTCCCTTTCCTGACTTGACCCACAGTCTGTCTTCCCAATCAAAGCCAACAATGGTTGCTGCGCTGCGCAGGGAGTCCGGTACCCAGTTGGAGCTAAGCTCCGCTGATGTCGCTTCACTGCCTGGCCCGGGGATTACAGCGTATGGACGTGCGGCGTCCAGTTCTTCCTGCGTCACATATGTAATCTCCCAGGGGATATTAATCGTAAAGCTGGCGTCGCCTTCAGGAGTGTATCCGATAAGAGCGTATTCGGTTTTCGATGAAAGTGCGCAGACTAACCGTCCCTCCGAAGTAGAGCAGAAGTTATAGTTGTCACGGTCATCTGATGAGCTTGGGGAATAACTCTCCTGGTATGTGATATCCGGCTCTACCGAATCCGACCAGAGGCAAAAATCACTGCCACGGAAGTACTCTTCGGCACCTTCATCGTAGTAATAGTTATATCTTCGTCCTGTGATAGAACCGTCAGGGCCGCATCTGATACGATCGGGAGCCATTGGCTGAAAGCCGTTCAGTTCCCGCAAATAGCATAGATCTGAGTCGAAGAAGACAACTTTCCCCTGTTGAATATCCGATACGGCTAATCCTCCATCGGAAAGAAAAGTCAGTGAATAGGGTGAGATAAACTCCCCGGGACCGCTTCCATCACAGCCAGCACTTCCCAGGAATTCTCCGTCACCGGAATAAACAAGAACTTGTCTCCGGAGGATATCCAGCAGAGCAATGCGTCCGTCGTTCAGATACGTAGCATCGACAATCATTCCGAAAACATAGTTGGAATCACCAATATCAATTCCAAT
>DAOWFD010000376.1 GCA_030638185.1 Candidatus Aegiribacteria sp. | reverse complement strand
GATACCGCTTTCCTGGCCTGTTCAGCCAGTTCAGATGTTAAGTTGGCAAGCCACTCCAGCAGGACTCTGTCATCCTCGCTGAATCCGTCGTGTACATAGGAATCCAGGTCAATCTCACCTATCATAGTCCGGTCGTGAAATACTGGAACTACAATTTCCGATTTCACTTCAGGGCTGCAGGAAAGGTAATTCGATTCAATCCCGACGTCCGCGATAACAAAGGTTTTTCCCGTGGAAGCAGCCTGACCGCAGATTCCCTCTCCGAATCCTATCCTTGTATGCTCAGTCGGTTCACCGGAGAATGGCCCCAGAAACAACTCTTCTTCGGACTCGGGATCTACAAGGTAATATCCGGCCCAGTCGCAGTTCTCCATGTTTTCATTAAGGTAATCGCATACCTGTTGAAGCAGAAACTCTGCGTCACCCTCCGATTCAAGTATCCGGGAGAGTCCGCTGCAGAGGGCTGTCTTTACCCCCCGGCTGGAGCTGTTATTCAAATCGGTCCTCCCCGAAGCACAGTTTTTCAGTGATTATTCAGTCAGCGACCGCTTCAGTATAACCCGTACATGTTATCATGAGGAGAGTCATATCATCAAATGCGGCGACTTCCCCCCGGAACGACGAAAGCCTGTCAAGAAGATTCTCAAGGATGAACCGCGACTGCAGGCTGTCCTGCCCGGTAAGGAAATCCGTAAGCCTGCCCGTACCGAATTCCTCTTCAGTCTCCTTCCCCATGCTTTCCGTAATGCCGTCAGTATACAGTAACAGCCTGTCATCAGGGTTCAGTTTCATGGTGGTCGTCCTGTATTCGGCATCGGCTTTTACGCCGAGTACAAGACCGCCTTCGGATAAATGGCTTACTGTGCCATCGCTTTCGGCAAGAATAGGTGGATCATGACCGGCGCAGCAATAGCTGAGAGTTCTCTCGGTGGGATCCAGAACACCGTAGAAGAAAGTTATGAATTTATCATCCGGCATTCTCCTGCTCATTATGCTGTTGAGCCTCTGTACTGTATCACCAGCTATATTACTCATTCCCGGGGCTATGGCATGAAGTGCAGATTGAAGCGCAGCCATCAGCAGAGCGGCCGCGGTGCCTTTCCCGGCAACGTCAGCGATTGCTATACCGTAGAATCCGCCGGGAATTGGAAATACATCGTAATAGTCTCCACCCACCTGCATACTGGGCACTGAAATAGCGGCAATATCAACATTCTCGATCTCCGGAAGATCTCCGGGAAGCAGGCTTTCCTGGATTGATCTGGCTATTGACAGTTCTTCACGGTACCTTTCTCGCTCCAGCTCAGTTTCCATCAGCCTGGCGTTATCTATAGCCGCGGCTACCTGTCTTGCGAAGGTTTCTACAAGGCCCTTTGATTCGTTCATGAACCCGAACTGACGGTTCGTGGAAGCGAAGAGTATGCCGAATGTCTTTTTCCTGATCTTGAGCTTTGAAGCGATCAGAGAACCCGGCACAGGAGAGCCCTTTCCCGCGAATGCCGCCAGAGGGCTGTTCGGGTACCGGTTGTAAAGAATCGTTCCGCCGGCCTTTTCCAGCCGCTTCAGAACCTCCCTGTTCCATTCTGGGGGAAATGCGGCTTCGGAAGGATTCCTCCCCGTGGCTTCCCAAAAGCCGAAACCTTCCTTATCCAGTTTTACGGCCCAGCATCTGTCGGCTCCGGAAATCCTTCTGCCGAGAGTTACGGATGAGTGTACGATCTTGTCTTCATCAAAGGTTGAGTAGATGGACTGCCCGAGTCCATCCATTATCCTCAGCTGGTTGAGTTTCCTGTCCACAAGTCTTGCGGACGGGAGAAGGAAGAGGATCTTCAGGAAGGTCACTGAACTGAAGATAAGCAGGATGGTGAACACACAGCCAATAAGGGTTCCCAGCGCAAGGGATGTTATTGTCAGACCGCCCCTGAAGTAGAATCTGAGAATGGACTGGGAGAGTATTAAAACTCCCAGTGCTCCTGCAAGAGCAACGTACTTCCTCCATCTGTTGAGGTAGTGCGCCCAGTCAGTTCTGAACGAGTTAATGAACGCGAAGATAAAAAGCAGAACGTAGAAGGGACTTATCGACAGGAGAATTTCGGAATTGCTGATTCCTGATATGGCCGTTCGCAAAAAATCTTCCAGTCCCAGAGAAACGTACAGGATCCTGAGGACAAGGGTAATCACAAGCAGCTGGAACCAAAGGAGTGTTCCTTTTCTGCGCTCTACCAGAACCAGATATCTCAGTGACGCGACTATCGCGATCGAGAATACGATGGCAGCGATCAGGGCAAGTATCTTCAGAGGATGCTCCGATTCCCTCAGCGTTCCTTCGGAAAGGATGATGGAGTCCTCCTGGGCAATATTTGAACCTGCGTAAATGGTTCTGATGAATACCTCAGCAGTCGCTGAAGTTACATCTCCCAATGTTCCGAGTGTCATTCCAAGGGTTCCGGAACCGTCGAAAAGACCTAAATTCCTGATAGCATCACCACCTGAAGCAGCAAGACTGTCAATATCGCTCTGAATGTCAACCCAGCCTGAAGCTTCCGAACTCTCATCACGAAGTAACAGTAATTTCTTCGTTAAATAGCTATCATGAACGGCTTCGTCCGGTTCGGTCTGTTCTTCGCTGACTGAAGGCTGCAGAAAAACTGCAAGCCCGAAGACTATCAGTGTGAAAATAACCAGTGATATGAGTACGCTTGTAAGATGAAGCCTGGAGATCAGTCGGACGATGATAAAATACATGAATAATGCCCCCAGGCAGGCGGATGTTTCCGGAAAATTAAGCCTCCCTGGAAAAGTACGCATGAAAAACACCGGGACAAACAGGAGTATTGTAAAGACAGCGAAGAGTATCCTGCCTGAAATTCGCCTTCTGAATCCGGTCAATTCGCCTCCCCGCACAGATTCTTGTCTGCAAGAATCTGCGGTATTCCTGATATTTCACATTCAGTTTTAGTGCCCGATGACATGTTCTTGATCGTGATTCTTCCTGAAGCTACTTCCTCAGGGCCGATAACCGCTATGTATCCGATTGATTTCCTGTCAGCAATCTTGAACTGCTTTGAAAGATTCTTTCCTGTGATATCAATCTCAACAGAAACGCCGAAGTCCCGCAGTTTTTCCGCAAGGTTTACTGCAAAGGTCCTCTCTTCATCGGAATATACAGCAAGAAAGATATCTGCAGGATGTTTCCCGGAAATGCCATCGGGTATAAGCCCGTAGGTTTCCAGGAACAGTTCCAGCGTAAGCAGTCCAAGCCCGAACCCTACTCCAGTTACCTTCTGTCCGCCGAACATACCCACCAGGTTATCGTACCTGCCTCCCCCGCAGATCGCCCTCCGGTTTATACCTCCTGAGTCCATAACCTCGAACACTATTCCAGTGTAGTAATCGAGACCCCGCACAACACATGCCTCGAACTGCGCTTCCAAAATACCGGCATCCTTCAGCATTCCTCTGAATCTTACTATCTCGACGTAGGCTTTGCTGCCTCCCGCGGCTTCCGCAAGCCAGGGCGCATCCGGATCGCTGCACGACGTGAAACTGATAATCGTATCCGCGTTCCGTTCGTCCTTAATTGTTTTCCTGACCAATTCCTCCCATTCATCAGGCTTTATCTTGTCCTTCTTGTCGATCACTGCAAAAGCCTGAGCTATCTCCTCTTCCGTCATGCCGCAGCTCTCCAGAATTTCTGAAGCAAGTCTTCTGCTGGAGTAACGGATAACGTACTGACCGGGGCTGGCGTTGAGACTGTTCATTATTCTTTTAAGTACAAGAAACACTTCAAGCTCGGCTTCAAGACCATCAACCCCCAGTATATCCAGGTTGAACTGCATGAATTCCCGAGCCCTTCCGCGCTGGGGTTTCTCGTACCTGTAACAGACCGGAAATGACATCCACTTAACCGGGTAAATAAGCTCCCCTGAAGCTGCCACCATCCTTGCCAGGGAAGGTGTGAGCTCCGGCCTCATTATAAGCTTCCTGCCGCCCTTGTCGGTGAAATTATAACTCTGTTTAACAGCCAGTTCGTTGCCGGATTTCGCCAGAAAAAGGTCGAGAGGCTCAAGAACGGGTGTCTCGTATTCTTCGAAGCCGTATGCAGCCCCCGCTACTCGCAATCGCTTGATAATGTAATCCTCAATCCTCTTCTCGCCGGGTGTAAGCTCCCTCATGCCCTTGAGAGGTTTTCTACTGAGTGTCATAAAACTCCTCTGATGAAATTACGCTTATAACACGACTATTCTGTGGAAATGGGAGGGAAAATTCAAGTGGCGCTGTTTACCGGGGAACGGGAACCTGCCATATTTGTTTCAAGTATGCACAGAGATTCTGTCAGGAGGATATCGATGATGAAAAAACGCTGTATGTTCTCAGTGGCCCTTCTTTCCCTGCTGGTGCTTTCCTTGGCATGCGAAGATGGCCCATTCGATCCCGATGGTTGGAGCACCAAATCATATGAAGGTTTCGTGCTGAAATGGAGAGTTCAGGGTAGTAACCTGGAAGTCGAACTTAAGGGCCCCTCAACGGGATGGATTGCCGTAGGGTTCGCGGGATCCTATATGATGCATGATTCCAACATTATAATCGGATACGTAAGCGGCTCTTCCGTCAATATCAGGGATGATTTCGGAGTTGACAGCAATACCCATGTTTCCGACAGCGACCTGCAGGGCGGTGAGCAGAACGTATCGGACAAGTCCGGCAGTACGGGTTCGGGAACAACAACGATCTATTTCACGATCCCACTGGATTCGGGAGATCTTTACGACAACGCCCTGTCAGAGGGACAGAGTTACAATATCGTCTTCGCCTGCGGAGCAGACGGAGCCGATAATTTCACGTCGGATTACACAACCATTACGAATACATCAATAACAATCTAGAAAGCCTACGGAGCTTCAATGAATTCATTCTTCAAAGAGATCAAGCCTGACGATATTTCTGATAGTGTTTTCAAACTTATCGCGGAGGACTGGTTCCTGCTGACGATCACGGGGGAGCTGAGCGGCGCGCCCGTAGGCGCGGTGGAGTTCTACCTGGCCGACTTCCGTTTCGCCGACAACGGCGACGACTACATTGTCGACGACTGGACGTGGGTGGACCTCGCCTCGCTGGGCGCCGTTGACGCGCTGACGTTCGAACT
>DAOWFD010000077.1 GCA_030638185.1 Candidatus Aegiribacteria sp. | reverse complement strand
GGAGGTTCCGGAGCTGTTCACGACCGACAGGCTGGTAGGTGCTGATCCCGCTTATTCACTACCTGTACATACGATTTCCGACATGGCTCTTTCTGCTCTGTTCACCGATAACATGTTCCGCCCGTGGAACAGAGAAATTACTGAGAAAACGTGCTTCAGAGACAGACACTTTACTCTGCTGGTACTTCCGTACAACAAGCTTGATCCTGAGAAGTACAAGGGACGTTTGAGGATTGACCCAAGGCTGGGGCATACTTCCACCATGATGGTGGGAATGGATCTTGACCGCTCTATAGGAATCGTTTACGGATCGGCATACGGAGGAAGCGTCAAGAAACTCATATTCACAGTTATGAACTACATACTTCCGCAGGAGGGCATTCTCCCGCTTCATTGCAGCGCGAACGAGGGGGATAACGGTCGTAGCGCCCTTCTTCTTGGTCTTTCGGGAACCGGTAAGACAACGCTTTCAGCGGATGCCTCAAGGGCACTTCTTGGAGATGATGAGCATGGCTGGGGGGATAACGGAATCGCTAATTTCGAGAACGGATGCTACGCAAAACTCATCAACCTGAACGCAGTTAAGGAACCCGAGATATACAATGCCTGTTTCCACGAGGATGACTGGCTTGGTCACGGTTCGATAATTGAGAATACGATGATGTATCCGGACGGACATTTTGACCTTTTCGACGACAGATTGACACCGAATTCAAGAGGATCGTATCCGTTACGTTACCTTTCCAACATCAAGAAATCTTCCATCGCGGGCCATCCTTCCACCATCCTTTTTCTGACGGCAGATGCTAACGGTGTAATTCCTCCCGTATCGAAGTTGAACAAGGCACAGGCGATGTTCTGGTTCCTCATGGGGTATACCAGCAAGCTTGCCGGAACTGAAACGGGAATCACCGAACCGGTAACTGTATTCTCAAGATTTTTCGGTGAGCCTTTCATGCCGCGTAATCCCGATGTCTACGCCTCGATGCTTGGAGACAGATTGGACAGGCATGATACGAATGTCTACCTCATTAATACCGGTTGGAGCGGAGGGCCGTACGGAGTAGGCTCAAGAATAGACCTCCCACTGACCAGAATCATGGTAAATGCCGCCCTTTCGGGAGAACTGAGGGATATCAGCTACCATGAAGATCCTGTCTTCAGGGTGATGGTGCCGGATTCATGTCCCGGATTGCAGGATAACTCAATTCTGGATCCTGTAAATACCTGGGATGATAAGGAAGCTTACAGGGTCAGGGCACTTAAACTCGCAGCTGAATTCAAGGCACATTTCGATAAAGCCTACGGGGGGAAAGGGATTTCCAGAGAGATTGCTGATGAATGTCCAAGAGGTTAACCCACGGGGCAGCTGTAGATATCCGGGATGTAAAAAACATCTTCGCTTCCCGAATAGGAAGTCAGGAAGAGAATTGCTGGAAGAACTGCGATAGATGTTTGTACGTAACCGGTTCTGTTACTCATGGGATTCCTCCTTCAAGTGAATGCTTTATTATACAGACAGGATCTGAGTTCCAAAAGAACCGGATATGGAAAAGCGGCTAAAAAGAACTTTACTCGTTAAAGGACAGTGTATATATATACTAATGCTTAAGATATATTGTACGAAAGGAATGGTATGAAAATTCTGTGTATGATTTTGATGCTGCCTTTTATCTGCCTCGGTGCATCGGTTGACAGGACACATAGTGCGCCGGATGGCAACATCTGCGGATTGGCATGGGGTGAGGGTAGACTCTGGTGCCTGGACGAAAGTTCCTCCTGGGTCTACGGACTGGATCCTTTAACAGGTGATGTGGATGTAAGCTTCAAATTCACCGGTTACTCAAGCTACGCTCCTGCAGGGCTGACCTACTACGATGGAAAGCTGTTCGGAAGTTTTATTAATGGCAGCTCGAGTACCTATGTGTACTGGTACAGCACTTCCGGCTCCTACGGGGGCTACGATATCTTCTGTTGAGGCACGTATACCCCGTCGGTGACGGGACTTGGCTGGAACGGTTCGAAGCTCTACGCAAGCACAACCTACTCCACTTACAACGGGTGTTATACATTCAATTTCAATAGCACCTACTTTTCAAGTAAGACGAGTTACATTTACGAGTTCTGGGGTTC
>DAOWFD010000387.1 GCA_030638185.1 Candidatus Aegiribacteria sp. | reverse complement strand
CAGAAAGGACAGCTCACACAGGAGGAAGGTAAGAAGCTGGCAAAGGAACTGATCTCCAAAGCCGAGCAGTCATCAAAGGAGTATGAGGAGATAATAAAGAAACAGGTTCATAAGGTAATATCGTCAATGAATATAGCGACCAAGGACGACATCGCGGATCTTTCAAAGAAATTCGACGAGTTGAAGAAATAGTAACGATATATCTTGATAACAAAACATGTTAATATTGAGCTCTGTTTGCAACCTGAATAGGTGTATATGGCATTCGGTTTTCGACCTCTGAGCAACCTGAGTCTATCACGCAAATACCTGACGCGTTACCGTCAGATATTGACAGTGCTGATGAAGTATGGTTTTGTGGATGTCTTCAGCAGGATTCGTGGGGATCGTGTTATCGAGAATCTTCTCAGGGCAACCTCACGTAAAACTAAACGAGTGAAGATAAAGACGCTGTCCAGAGAAGCCCGTCTGAGGAAAGCTCTTGAGGAGCTTGGTCCGACTTTTGTAAAAGCAGGTCAGATCCTGTCCACAAGACCTGATCTGATCGGACCGGAGTTGATCAGGGAGTTTGAGAAGCTGCAGGATGATGTTCCTCCTGTTTCATTTGATCACATACGAGAAACCATAGAAACAGAGCTGGTTTCTCCGATCGAGCAAATATTCATGTATTTCGATAAAAGCCCTCTGGCAGCAGCTTCTATTGGCCAGGTCCACCGCGCTCAGCTGCCAGATGGACGAGATGTTGTGGTCAAGGTTCAAAGACCCGGGATCTCTAGAACAATCCAGGTCGATATTAAAATAATCCGTCACCTCGCAACAATTGCCGAAAAACATTTGGAAGAATGGGAATTACAGAAGCCAACCAGAATAGTTGATGAATTCTCGAGAATGATAAAGAAGGAGCTGGACTACACCCTGGAAGCCGCCCACATGGAAAGATTCGCAAGTCAGTTCGCTGAAGAGGAAACGATACATGTGCCTGAGGTTTTCCACAAATTATCCTCCCAGCGTGTTCTTACAATGGAGTATGTTGAGGGAATCAAGGCATCTGAAATCAGTCTTCTGGAACAGTCCGGTCTTAACCCCGCTCTTCTAGCATCTCGTGGAGCAGATCTCATGATGAAGCAGGTATTCATTCACGGATTCATTCATGCGGACCCGCATCCTGGAAATATCCTCTTCCTCGAAAACAATGTTATCTGCTATCTTGATTTCGGCATGATGAGCCGGGTAAGCAGAAAGCAGATGGAGTCTCTTGTGAATGCTGCCACTTATGCGGTAAAGAACGATGAAATCAAGTTGACAAACACCTTGCTCAGAATAGTAGACTACGACCGGGAGCCCGACCGAAGAGACCTTGAGAATAGTATATCCGAGTTACTTGATCGTTACCTGTTCAGAGATCTGGAAGACCTGGATCTGAGTCAGATTCTGACAAATGTCATTAAGATTGTAACAAAACATCGTTTACGAATTCCTCCCGATTTCTACTTCATGATGAAAGCTCTTGCTGAATCACAGTCGCTTGGCCGGAAGCTTGATCCGGGATTCAAATACGAGGAAGCTATGACACCGTTTCTTACCCGAATCAAACTGGAGAAACTGCTTCCGAATCGTATTATTAAAGACTTATTTGACCTTACGTATGCATCAACGGAACTCCTTAAGGAAATTCCGCAGGAAACCAGCACGATACTCAAGCAGATCGCCGGGGGAAAGGCGAAGGTACAACTGGAGCACAGAGGGTTTGAGAAGATGATGTCCACATTCGATAAAATCAGCAACAGGCTCTCATTCGCAATCCTTGTCGCATCTCTTGTGATCGGTTCTTCGGTAATTGTGCTGTCAGGGGTACCTCCGGAATGGAATGATATACCTATTATCGGACTTGCAGGATTTATAGTTGCAGCTATAATGGCACTCTTACTTATTATCACGATACTCAGGCATGGAAAAATGTGATACCTCTCCGTAATTAAAGTATCGATTAGGAATATGTATCCGATAAGACAGCTCTAATGCAGCTTGTACTCCTGTATGAGCGGTTTAGAGATACGAGATTCTTGACGTATTCTAAGAAAGTTTGTATATATTGACTAAATTGGTCGAAGAATAGAAAGGGCGTTCAGGTGGATGGACAAAACAAGGATGTAGCACAGCGAATCCTTCAGGCAGCGATCCGAGTTTTTAATAAATATGGATTACGAAAAACAACCATGAGAGACATTTCAGAGTCAGCGGGTATGTCCAAATCTTCTCTCTACTACTATTTCCGGGACAAAAAGAAAATTCTTTCATCTGTGATTCGGCAGGAAGCTGAGATTCTGATAGAGAAACTGCGCACGGCAGTCCAGCAAGCTGCTTCGCCTCAGGAAAAGCTGCAGGCATATGTTGTTACGCGAATGCGGCTGTTATTCGAGTTAAGCATCTACTACGCCTCTCTGACCGAAGCCTATCTGGAGCAATACACTTTTATTGAGAAGGAACGGGAAGCGTTCACCGATTTCGAGAACAGTACAATTCAGGAAATACTTTCAGAAGGCATCGATACCGGCATCTTCAGGATTAGTGATGTCATTACTACCGCCAAAATGCTAATCATCATCATGAAGGGCCTTGAGTTGCGTCTGATCATCGGAAAATCGATGGATGATCTGGATGAAACAGTCAGCACGATGCTGGACATCCTCCTTCAAGGTCTCGAAACACACTAAAGGATAACGCATGAAGTGGTTCACAGAATCAGTAATCAGGTTTCGGATACCGATCATCGTATCGGTTGCTCTTATTACGATATTCATGGCTATCGGACTCAGCAAGGTTGTCATCAACAGCGACCTCATCAGCTACCTGGATACCGAAAATCCTACAGTCCAGCTCTTCAATCATATAAGTGAGCAGTACGGCGGGAACAATATCATCATGGTGGCGGTGGAAGGTGAAGACATCTTCACAAATGAAGCTCTCACGGTGATACGAGATATAACTGAATCATGCCATACTGTTTCAGGTGTAATGAGTGTTACGAGCCTGACTGATATTCTTGATATGAGAGACACCGAATTCGGACTTGAGATCAAACGGCTGATCAACAAGAATGATATTCCGACAGACAATCTGGAACTGGAAGCCCTTCGCGAGTATACGCTTGGAAAAGAAATGTACGCTGGTAAGATCATCTCACAGGATGGTCGAATTACCTTAATCACTATTCGTACCCATCCGGATGCCGATGATGCCGAACTGGTAACAGAGATCAGAGCTAATGTAGAACGATTGAGAAATGGTTATTCGGTCTACTACGGAGGTATCCCTGTACAGATCCAGGAAATAGGCGGTCTGCTGACAGAGGATATCGTTCGATTGATCCCGATCGTAATACTAGTAGTAATTCTTGTGCTCTTTCTTGGCTTCCGAAGCTTTCGTGCGGTGACTTTACCTCTGGGCGTTGTGGTGATTTCCGCTGTATGGACAATCGGCGCCATGGGCTGGTTCGGAGTGGAGCTGTCCATGGTTTCGAATATTACTCCGATTGTACTGGTTGCGGTGGGCTCGGCTTATGGTATTCATTTCGTGGCAAAATATCGTGAGGACATCAATAGAGATATAGGCAGCGTTGAGGGTACAAAACTCGCTCTGAAATATGTAGGTATCCCTATTCTTCTTACCGGTATTACTACACTGGTCGGCTTTCTCTCTCTTGCAGTCGGAGGTTCGTTGCTGACTGCCATTACAGACTTTGGACTATTCACCGCAATAGGTGTAGGTATAGCCACCCTGCTTTCCGTAACCTTAATTCCCGCTGTCTTCTCCCTTCTGCCAGTGAGCGTTTCCGCACAAAAAACCAAGAGACGTATCGTTCCCAAATCATGGCTTGGCAGGTTCGAAGCTGAATTGGTTCTGCGCGGTAAGATTCCGATTCTTGTGGCTGCAGGCATACTGACCATTATCTGTCTTATTCGGATTCCGCAACTGGAGACCGAAGTCAATATGCTGGAGTATTTTCCGGAAGATTCGGAGATCAGAACTACCGCCGATCTTCTTAAGGACAGATTCAGCAGTGCGGTGCCCTTCCAGGCGATCATCAACGGGGACATCAGGGATCCGCTTGTATTGAAACAGATGCTTAAAGTAGAGAAGTACATTCAAGCACTTCCTGAAGTGGAAAGCACACAATCCCTTGCCGACCTAATCGCAGAGTTAAATAACATTATCACCGGTCGGTGGGCGATACCTGAAACCAGGGACCAGGTAACCAATCTGCTGTTCCTGCTTGAAGGAGAAGAGATCCTAAGTCGTCTTGTCAACGATGACTACAACGAAGCCCTCATTCACGCACAATTCAATTCGTTGAACACCGCAGCCATCGTGAGCGCTTCGGAGCAAATTAGTTCATACCTCGAATGCGAACTCAACACAACACTTGTCAGGGTTGAATACGACCAGTTATCGGTTGATGAACAGAAGACCGTTCGAGATCACCAACTGCAGGAAGTTGCGGAGAACATCTGCAATGACGCGTCTAACCGGGAGCTGTTGATAGAAATATCTCATTCGGACCTGGTTAACCAGCTTCGTGAGGTAACGTCACTACCAACTCCAAACTTAACTTCTGAAGAGCTGAATATGCTCCAGGAAGATTTTCGGGATTATCTGCTGTGGGAAGCACCGATTGTCATAGAATCGGATTCAGTTATCAACGATGTTGTTATCTCCCTGGCTGAAGCGGTCGAGCACTCCAATCCCACTTCTTTAGACTTCAATTCAGCGGTTGTTGTTGCTGTACCAGGGATCTATTACGCAGAAAATCCTGATTACATCGATATCGTTGCTGAGCGTTTCGGTGCGCTTGTTTCAGAAGTGGAAACACGGCATCGAACCGAGCACTGGCTGACCGAGTTGCTTTTAGTTTTTCCCGCAGACGTTGCTCGGAATGAAAGGTTTCAGAAAGACGCCCGTGGTAACCTCTGGACCTTGAGTGAGCACCTTGTAGGAGTTCCGAGCGATCTCCTGGAGAGTATTCCGGGTGATTCCGTAAACTTCCAGGCTCATCTTTCTGGTTACCTACCCGTATTCACAACGCTTAACGGAACATTGATTCACAGTCAGATAACGAGCCTCGTTGTTGCGTTTGTGCTCATTTTTCTACTGATGATGTATCGTTTCCGTTCCCCCTTCTTGGGACTTATCATCGCCTTGCCTCTTGTATTCACGGTCGTCATCAATTTCGGTGTGATGAGTTTTGCGGGTGTATCGTTGGACATCGCCACGATAATGGTCGGTAGTATCTCGATCGGTATCGGTATCGACTACGCTATTCACGCATCTTCACGCTTTCAGGAGGAATTCAGGAAGCAGGGCGATGAAGAAGCTGCCATGAAGACCATGATAAGTACTACAGGTAAGTCTATATTCTTGAATGCCACAACAGTAGGGCTTGGTTTTCTAGTCCTGATGTGGTCGAACGTGTTACCTATTCGAAGATTCGGATGGCTCATCTCTTTGACCATGCTGGTAAGTATGGTTGCATCATTGACTCTGCTTCCTTCGCTTATACTGGTCAGTCGTAAACACCTGCGACTTAATAATAACAGGCATGCTTCACCTCGAATTTCCAAGGATCAGTTATCCAGAGATGAGAACCCTGTTCCCGAAAATCGGAACGTAAACAAACAATTGAAAGAGGTTTAATTATGCGTTTATCACCATACTCCATCCTGACTTTCATTTTCTCATTCGTGTTCCTTTCTGGAGCATTTGCTCAGGATCTGTCGGCTGATGAGATTCTCAGTAATGCCGATGATGTCAGTAATGAGGCACCAGATCTGAAGGCAATGGTTGAAATGATCCTGATCGAAGACGATGGTGATCAGAGTGTTCGAGAAATGGAAATATATCAGAAAGGTGCCGATTCCCGGCTGATGCGCTTCCTCTCCCCTGCAGGTCAGAGGGGGATCGGTTTTCTCAGCCTGACAGATGATGTGAATTACCTCTACCTGCCGGCGTTCGGTAGTGTAAGAAGGATTGCCTCACACGTAGAAAACCAGAACTTTGCAGGTACTGATTTCAGCTACGACGACCTGAGTTCGTTTCGCTTCGGTGATGAATACGAACCCACTTTGAATGAAACTACCGACACCCACTACATTCTGGAATTGACCGCGAAATCAGGAATCAGCACAGATTACAGCAAATTGTTAATGTGGGTTCGACTGGACAATTTCTATCCGGCCAGAATCGAGTACTACAATCGAAGCGGAGATCTTTGGAAGGTTCTGGAGCAGTACGAACTTCAGCAGTTCCAGGGTTACTGGGTTTCTGTGGAGAGACTTATGAGCGATGTTATCAGTGGTCACAGTACAAGTATGTGCATGACTGATGTTGAAGTTGATTCGGGTTTGAGTGACGATATCTTCTCACAGCGATACCTTACGCGGATTCAGTAGAGCGATGCTGAACATGAGGAGTACATGGCGACATCATTTGAATCTTTTCTTTGTGCTCACTATATGCACATCCACCCTTTTCGCTCTCGAAAACCTTTCCATTGGCGGCTATGTACAGACGGAGAATCATGTTTGTTTCGATGATCTGGAACTGACCTGGAACGAGAACAGATTGAACCTGAAATTGTCTGCCGGCAACTTCGTGAACTATGGTTTGTACAGTGAAGTGCAATTGAGGGGGTTCGGATACGTTGAAATAGATTCGGTATCGATACTTCAGGGCCTGGAACAAAGCGGCTCATATCCCGGTGGTGTAGAGCTTCGTGAGGCCTATCTGGATCTGTATTCCTTTCCCATCAGCTCCGTTGATCTTCGTCTTGGACGCCAGATAATCAACTGGGGCTCTGCTGATGCCCTGAACCCTACAAGCAACATCAGTCCGGACAATCTGGAAATACTCCTTGACTTCGGCAAGCACATTGCTGTAGATGGTTTCCAGGGAACCTATTATGGCTCAAATCTAAACCTGACGTGTGTCTTCGTACCAACTTTCACCCCAACCCGCCTGCCTCCTCCGAGCTATTCCAGTTCACTGCTTTCAGCGTTCTCTTCAGGATTGAGCCTTCCACCCGGAGTTTCGCTTGAGGGATTCACGCAGGAGATTGTACTTCCGGATCGCGATCTTAATGAATCTTCACAGTATGCGTCCAAGCTGAGTACTTTTATGCATGGTTTCGACCTTTCCCTCAGTTACTACTATGGACGGTACCATCTTCCGACCCCCAGCGCCATATCGATGTCCGATTCTGTGATAACTCTCATCTATCCGGAAGTGCAGGTCATCGGCGGAGATTTCGCGGGGGCTAT
>DAOWFD010000432.1 GCA_030638185.1 Candidatus Aegiribacteria sp. | reverse complement strand
GTTACACTTGAAATCCTGACTGACCTGCAGATGCCAGTTGCTCGGATACTGCATCTTCTCATAGGCAGTCCCGCACGTATTCTTGGCATACCTGCTCCCGGGCTTACAACCGGCAGGAAAGCAGACTTCGTTCTTTTCGATCCTGAAGCTGAATACCGATTATCCGAAATAGGTTCCTTTTCGAAATCCGTCAATACACCGTTCTTTGAACGGAAATTGAAGGGCAGGGTTGATGCTGTATGGATGGGAAGGCTGGTATACAGGAATGGTGAATTTGCACGTATGTAGAACAGGAATCCTGTTTCCGGTTCTCATTACTATTTTTATGGGATTCTCCTGCGCATATTACAATACGTTTTACAACGCCAGGAAAAGTTACGAAGCGGCTATTGAACTGGCCAGACTGAATCCTGACAATCCGGTGGCTCGGGAGGAGAGTCTTCTGGATGAGGCTGTTTCCGGCGCGGTCAAGGTTCTTACAGTTTATTCTGAAAGTCGATGGGCTGATGATGCTCAACTTCTGCTTGGAGATGCCCTTCTCCAGTCAGGAAGGCGAACACTCACAGGCAGCGGCACTTCCGATTTTACTGAAGCGATGATGGCCTACTCCTCGGCTATCGTAATAACTGATGATCTGGAGATCCGTGACAGGGCAAACACAGGCATGGGACTTGCCGCCATCGAACTTGGAAGGCTTAACGATGCTATCGTATCCTTTGAAAGTGTTTCCCGCGATGATAACAGGCTTTACATTCGCTCAAGGCTTTATCTCATTGAAACCTGCCTGCTTAACAATCAGACCGCACGAGCCCTGGAAGTTGCGGACAGCCTTGGAATGCCCGATAACGACAGCCTTGCCGCTGAACTCACTCTATTGAAAGGACGAGCCTTCATGGAAGCAGGGCTGCCGGACAGCGGAGCTGTTCTTGCCCTGTCCGCCGGGGATATGTTCGGAAGAGGAGAGGGTTACTACCGGGCTCTGACGGCTGCTGCGGAAGCTTACATTCAGGATGAAAAACCTGAAATGGCTGTCGAAATTCTGAACAGACTTCTCGCAGGATACAGGTCTGACCTGGAAACTGCCGTAATAGCTCTACTGAATGGGAAGGCCAGGGTAGTATTCGGCGATTATACGGGAGCCATGTCCTCTTACAGATCAGCAGCGGATCTGGACAGGTACAGGGCGTACGGTGCTGAGGCCCTCTATCTGAGGGCGCTGCTTCTCGAGCGGGACGACCGGATAGAAGATGCCCTGAATGATCTGGAAGAACTCAAAGGCAGAAGCGGAGATTATATCTGGATAAGACTGGCCGAGGATAGAAGAAACGATCTCCAGCTGCTTTCGGAGTATATGGATGAGCTGGGCAGCGGTGATGAAAATGAAGACTGGCTTTACAGGCTGATGATAGCTGAAAAGCGATTAGACCTCTACGGAGACGAAGATGCTGATGCTGTAACAGATCTGCTAGATATCTCGGAGAACGGACCTGACATGGAGAGGGCTATTGCTATGGTTACCCTTTCGGAGATACTTCCGGTTGATGCGGATTCTTCCATGTCGCTGATACTAACAGCCTATTCGATGAGCGATGCCGGAGATCTGGCCACGGTAATCGAAGACAGACTGAACCTGCCAAATGGTCCCGGATATCGGTCTCGACCTTCAGTAATTCTTGAAGAGGCCTGGGAACTGATAGAAGCGATGGAATTCACTGAAGCCTGGGAAATGCTTGATCCTCTCCTTTACACAACCTGGAGCAGAATGGTAAGACCTGACGTACTCTGGGCTTCATACGTGGCGGGAGAGGGTGCCAGGATTGAAGACAGCATCCTTGAGCGCTACCTGACCGAACTTACCGACGATTACACGGAGACCGATTTTGGCAGGGCTGCACGGGACAGACTTGGCGGCGAGTATAACGAAGGGGAATAATTATTATCGATGCAGAGGCAACGGTCATCGGAAAGGAAGAAATACTTCCCTGCATATATAGAATTGCATTCGAAGTACCCTCGTCTTTTATCAGTGAAGCTGAACCGGGCAGGTTCATCCAGGTGGAAGTATCTCACAGCCCTTTTCCGGTAACCCGCAGACCTTTCACTATAAGCAGTACTTCAGGAGATTCCGTTGAAATCATTTTCGAGGTGGTTGGCAGGGGAACTGAGATTCTTGCTGAAACAGAGGAGGGGCAATCTCTGAGGCTGCTTGGTCCCCTCGGTTGCGGATACAGGCTGAATCCTGGGAATTGGCTGCTGATAGGCGGAGGCCTGGGCGCGGCCGGATTTCCCGGGTTAGCAGCAAGTATTGACTGTGGTCTGGTGCTGCTGGGAGCAGCGTCACGGGATAGGCTGCTGACCATTCCCGGATTTGAAACCGTAACGATTACCGAGGATGGTTCCTCCGGCAGGAAGGGCCTGATAACAGACCTTCTTGAATCAGTACAATGGGATTCTTTCAGCAGTATAGCCCTTTGCGGCCCTGTCCCCATGATGAAAGCTGTTATTGGAATGATGCCGGCGGAAGCTCGAGCGAATGCTCAGGTATCCGCTGAAGCCAGGATGGGATGTGGCTGGGGAGCGTGCGAGGGCTGCTCAGTACCCAAGGCGGGTGGAGGATTCCTCAAGTGCTGCAGCGATGGACCTGTTTTTTCAGTTGATTCAATCGACTGGGAACGGTGGGAGGGGATTCACCATGGATAAAACCCACAAATGGACCCTATGGAACAGGGAATTCAATTCTCCCATTCTGCTCGCTTCCGGTACAGCCGGTTTCGGACTGGAGCTTATGGAGCAGGGTTTTCTTGAAGGAGCGGCTGCTGTCATTTCCAAGGCTACGACCCTTAAGCCGCTCGTAGGTAACCCTCCACCAAGAATTATCGAGACAAGATTCGGCCTGCTGAATTCAATCGGACTGGCTAATCCCGGTGTTGACGAAGTGTTAAGGACAGTACTTCCTGAAGCAGCCGGACTTCCTGTTCCGCTGATAGTTAATGTTGCGGGTGAAACGGTAGAGGAATTCCCGGCAGTAATAGAAAGACTGGAAGAATCCCCTGTTCAGTTCGGGTACGAGGTAAACGTATCCTGTCCCAATGTTGCTGCAGGAGGGATAGCCTTCGGTGCCTCACCTGAAATAGTAGAGAGGATTTCCACCCTTGTGAAAAGAGTTTCTTCCAGACCTTTCAGTGTAAAGCTTACTCCTAACGAAGGCAGCATTGTTGAATCGGCAAAAGCAGCTGAGGCAGGAGGAGCTGATGCTGTAACTGTCTGTAATACATTCCTGGGTATGAAGGTGGACTGGCGAACGGGAAAAGCTCTTCTGAAGAGAAATGTTGGTGGTTATTCGTCACCCGCCCTGCTTCCATTGACAGTCGCAAGAGTATTTATAACCAGGGAAGCAATCAAAATACCGGTGCTGGCATCCGGGGGGGTCAACCGCGCGGAAGACATTCTTGAACTGCTTGCTGCCGGCGCGGCAATGGTTCAGGTAGGAACATGGCTGATGAGAAGGCCTGATGCTGCTTTCGAACTGAGAAAGGGTGTTATCAACCTCCTAAAGGAGCCTGTCCGACAATGAAACATTGGCATAAACCCCCCACAGCTGGCTATAATGCCCGTAGATTATCGTCAAATACATCCAGTATTCTCCTCAAATCTACGAGCATTCTATCAAAGCTGTGAGAATCTTCTGCTCAATGTACATTGCCAGACACACTCCTGGAAAGTGGTTCTCCATGAATCGGCTGCTGAGCATACCTGTCATTTACATCCTTGTCCTGTCAGGCTGTTACCTTGAATCCAACCCGGTATATCGTTCCGGGGGTATCTCCGCTTCAGGGACTGTTGCGGGGTTTCAGCAGCGGGGAGTGGCTTCATATTACGGAGATGGATTTCATGGAAACCTGACGGCAAACGGAGAGACTTTCGACATGTACGCCCTTACCTGCGCCCACCTTACGCTCCCCTTCGATACGATTATCCGTGTTGTCAACCTGGACAACGACAGGGAGGTTACGGTCAGGGTGAACGACAGGGGGCCGTACGTCGGCGGCAGAATAATAGACCTCTCTACCGGAGCCGCAGAGGAACTGGGCATGCTGGACGCCGGCATTGCGAACGTTCTTCTGAGGGTTATCAACTGAAGCTGATCGAACACTGAAGAGACATTGATGACTAAGGGGAATAAATGAGTGATATAAGACTGTACGTAGCCGTAACCAGCCGTGAGGCGGCAAACATGAAAGCACTCTACGAAGAGCTTGCAGGTCTTCCTGTGGGGCTTAAAGTCGGCCTGGAGCTTTTTGTGAAGGAGGGACCGTCTCTGCTTGACGGGATCAGAGAAGCCGGTTTCCCGCTGTTTCTTGATCTTAAATTCCATGACATACCCTTCACCGTTGCCGGTGCAGTAAAGTCCGCCTGTTACTATGAACCTGAACTCATTAACATTCATGCTTCCGGTGGATTCGAAATGATGAAGGCGGCCTCGGATGCCCTGGAGGGGAAAACAAAAATACTCGCGGTGACTGTTCTGACAAGTCTTTCATCAAATGACCTTGATTCCATGGGTTTTGAAGGAGAAACTTCAAATCTTGTCAGGCGGATGGCAGTATCAGCGAAGAATGCCGGTATTCACGGCGTGGTATGTTCTCCGCTGGAAGCTGCCCTCGTACGGCAGGCGGCAGGTCCGGATTTCCTGATAGTGACGCCCGGCGTAAGGCCTTCAGGGATATCGAAGGATGATCAGAAACGTACGGCAACCCCCTTTGATGCCATTATGGATGGCGCAACAGCTCTTGTTGTCGGTCGGCCTATTACCCAGGCTCAGAGTCCCCGCCGGGCAGCTGAATCAATACTTAATGAAATCACCCGGGCTCTGAACAAACGGTAGAAATTGAGCCAAAAGAACAGGCAGCTGAAGGCCGGGATACTTGCGTTTTCAGCAATTTCAGCCTGCCTGTTCGTTCTATACGGAATCGATGCCATCGCTTCATTATCTGTGCTTTCAACCCTGAGACAGATCGATCCATCCGTCTCCATCGGGGATATCGATATTGCATCAGGTGTACTCCTGCTTGAGGATGCTAGATTCCCCGAAAAAGAGCTGTTCCTGCGAACAGTTGTGGTTTACTGGAACGGTAGCCTGTTCGATCCCCGGGTCGACAGTATTCTGGTACACGGTGGAACCTGGAGGCCAGAACTCAGTGTTGGCACAGGTGAGGAGCCTGGAAGTGGAAGGGACCTCCCTTCGGGAAGGTTCGACAATTTTGAAATAGTTAACGGTCGCGATTCGGCAATCGTGTCAGGTGTGTTCTCCGGGAGTTCTTCAGGGGATTCTCTGAGGCTGCTGCTGGAAAGCAACTGGGGAATGGGCGCGGGAACAGTGTTCTTCGGTTCACAGAGGGACAGTATCCATGTCAGCTGGTTCCGCTGTAGCAGGCTTCCGGCTGATCTTATAACCATGCCTGAAATGCTGAGGGGTTTTGAGATCGAAGGCAGCGTTTCAGTGATCAGAAGTGATCATATCTACGCGGAAGGAAT
>DAOWFD010000111.1 GCA_030638185.1 Candidatus Aegiribacteria sp. | reverse complement strand
TGGGAATCTTCTTAGAAATAAGACCGGGTCCGGGAAGAGGATTGTTCTTATTAAGCACATGTTTGTACATGAATCTGATGGCGCTCTGGGCTTGATTAATGTACGAAAGTGATTTTCCTTCATCAACAAGGTCCTCAAGGTACTTTCTCAGAGTATCCTCATCCAGCTCTTCCGTTCTGACCCCGAATGTATTCTCAAGACGTCGGATATGTGACAAATAGCTATTGGCCGTCTTGGGACTTCGTCCAGCGGTTCTCAGAACTTTTCTAGTCTGTTCAACAAAATCCGGCATTATTATTCCATCCTTTCAAATTACCGTTATCCTGTTTCGGGTGTAATAAATAAGTCTATTATTTATGTTACTAAAATTAATTTACTAAATAAGTTTAAATATGTCAAGCTACTTAGTAAAGACTAGTAAGATAAAACGGACTAAATCAATATCGAAGAGATGTGGAATATGTTTCAATACTTCCGTTGATTCCTGGAAACAGTCATAATTTCATACTTCCGGCTGGATTTTGTTCTTACCCCTTGACATATTCATTTAATTGACCGAAACTAATTACTTACTTATTTCTGAAGGGAGAACAATGATCCTCTTCCCGGGCATCTCACCGAAGGTCATGTGGCGTGTACTGTTCCCCTTTATTTTCAGTACAATCGCAATAGTTGCTGTCATTGCGGCATATATCCACTTTACTAACGATATGTACTCACAGATTATCCGGATGGAACAGGAACAGGCCACTCAGACCGCGAAGAGCATTATCTGCATTTCCATGGACGATAACATGTCCTCAATAATGTTCAACTGCCATCAGTCTAACGGCTTTACCTATCTTGATCTGAAACAAGAATTCCTGGGATACTTCAACCTGAGCGAATTCATAATCGTATACGCAATATACGGTGATGCTTTCACGGGCTTTCCCTTCGAGGAAGATTCTCTGGCGGAAAGTGCCATAAGCAGCGGCTCGCCGGCAATGCAATATGTGGAAAGGGGCAAGGAAAACAGTCTTCTCGTTTTCTATCCTGTTGTTGATTCATCCAGGAATACTTCGGTTGCCAGGATGGTATTTGAAAATGTCTATGGAAATGAAATTCTAAGCAGGAGATATAATTTCTATATCATTTTGTCTGCGGCGGTAATACTGCTGATCGTAACTTGCTTATTCCTGAAACTGGCCGACCTTCGAAGACAGATTGAGAAGAATGGTTTCTATCAGAGCGATGCCGTTGTGAATACTAATGTCAATGTTGAAATTATGACACTGGACGAGTGCTCCTCATCGTTTCTCGATGGGTTTGAATTTCCGGCGCTATTCCGGCTGGACGGCAATGGCGCAGTTCTTTACATGAACAATTCCGCAGAAAAGCTGATCGATATTTCCAAGAATGATATCAATGGTGCCAAATTCCACGAAATACCATGCTTCGCCCGGGAGGACCAGGATCTGATCGAGTATCCGGAGCATGAAGAACCTTCGGAACTTATACTCGGCATTATCGATAGTTCAGGCAGTTCCAGGAAAGCCGTATTCAGGATTGAGATGCTGGGTGAGACAGGATACGTCATATCAGTAAAGGATATCGAGAATAAGCTGCCGGGAACAGGGGAGTCCGAAATAAATTCGCAGGTGCCTGAAGTATCCGCAGGAGGCCTGTCTGACAGCGATATCCAGCGTATCAGATCATATCTTGAAGAAGGCAAGAAGAAGTTTCAAGGAGATCCGGCCTTCTTTGATCAACTCTGCAGGATATCTGATGTTCTTTCGGGAAAGGAGAAGTATCACGAATCGCAGGATCAGGATCAATTTGAAACCATTGAGATCTTTTCTGAACTTGACGCCATATCCGCAGTTCTGAACGATGTTCTTCCGGAGAGGGCTTCAATAGAGCTGGATGTTCCTGGTTTTCTGCCACAGGTAGAATGTACAAGAGTAGACTTTACACAGATAGTTAAGAACATGGTTTTCTATTCCCTTGAATCTACAAGCGGGTCCGTAAAGATAAAACTCGGTGCTAGGGATGTACCTTCACCCGTATCCGATTCTATTTTCTCGGCAAACTGCGATAGAACCGTTTCGAGATCAGTATCCATAAGTTTTACTGATGGAACCAGAATACCTGTAGTACTGAAGGAAGCCCTGCTTGATCCCGAGACAGATCTTTCAGGCATACAGAGGGATTACGGTTCTCATGTCTCATCGGTTGCGGCAGTGCTTTCAAGGCTTGACTGCCACCCTGTATTCACGGAAGGATCCACAGGTACAACGCTTAATATCCTGTTCCGGACCAGTGAAGACTATCTTTTCGATGTATCCCATGCGGAATCACCACACAGAATTGACCTGAGCAGTATAAAACTTGCGATATGCGATGCGGCGCGGGCTGTAAGGGAGAGTGTGTCCGATGTCCTGACTATGTACAATATTAACGTTGTCACTGCCGCTGATCTGGAAGAAATGAAGGAAATGATGGTTCGATCAGAAGTGGATTATTTACTGTTGGACCATTCCGTTATCGATGAATCTATGGGAGAGGCTATCTCAGACGTAAGGAAAGGATTTCCCGATCTTGAGATAATTCTCACTTCAGGCTTTTCTGTTAACAGTAATTCCATTACTGAATTCCTTGGACCGAAGGTCAGTATTCTGAGAAAACCCTATTCTACGGATGAATTGCTAAACATTATCGAAATGTCTGTCTCTCCCGGATCAGTTCATGAAAACGTGATGAAAAGAACCGGGAGGAAAGAATGATTTTCGAAGACTGGATCGTGAAAATTCTTCTATCGGCTTTTCTGGGATCCCTTATCGGCCTGGAGAGGGAGTACCATGGAAGACCTGCAGGATTACGGACCCACATGCTCGTATCAATCGGAGCAGCCATGATTACACTCTGCGGCCTGGCTATCGGCGGGTGTAATCCCAACCCCGGCGCAGAGGTCAGCAGAATAGTCGCTGGAGTGGTTACCGGGATTGGATTTCTCGGAGCCGGAGCTATCATCAGAACAAGCGACTTCGTAAGGGGACTAACTACGGCAGCATGTTTATGGTTTGTCGCTGCTCTGGGCGTGACTATCGGACTGGGCGAGTATCTTCTGGCACTTGCATCAACGGGTGTTGCCCTGCTTGTACTGATCATGCTGCCTTTTTATGAAGATCGCATTGCGGGTCTGAAGTATCGCGATGTAGTAGTACTGGGGGAGAACATGGAACCGGAACTGCTTGTCGAAAACTGCTCCAGCATTATTAAAAGTTACAACATAGGCATACATGACATTGAGATTGAAATTAACAGAGACGGGAACTCCATAAGTCTTCTTTACCATCTGAGGATAAGAAAACTGGAGAACAAGCTGAAGCTTCTGAACGCTCTTTCAGATGTAAAGGGCGTATTCAAAGTTAAATGGCAGAGGGCGATGGCAAAGATATAGACCCTGACGCTGGTTAGTTAACTCCTTGGGAATAGTGGCATGGCAGCCGTATGGAAGAGGTCCTCGCAAGCTTTTCTGACCTTATCTTTAATTTCCGGACTGCAGCATACGGTAAGGTAATTACTATTTGGATGTGCCTGAGAAAGGTATTCAGCAAAGAGTGGATCCACCTTCTTGAGCGGCAGAATATTCCCCGACCGGTCCAGATACTTGATGTCGAGTTTTGTAAATCTCTCCTCCGATACTTTAACGGCTTCCAGAGGCATATCCACGAGTATGTATCCAGGTGTGATTCCGGCCGTTTCAGACAGCTTCAGTGCAAGATTGCTGACCCTTTCGGCAGGTGTTTCACCTGATCTGCTGACTGTATTGAGAAAGGAAATATCGCTGTCATTAAGTGTTGCCGCGTCTATCCGGAAAACCTGTGAAAACAGCTTCTGTCTGTATTTCACCCTCCAGGCCATATCCCTCACCCATGGGTCCTCAGATCTCTGCGCAAGAAAACTCAGTATTTCGTCATCGGTCATTATGTGGAAATCATCGATCTCCTTCAAATCAATGATGCTTCTTCTGGCAGCCGCAAGGAGCATCATATCCACAATTCTTGTTTTCTTGTGAAGGTAGACACTTGAATACATCTGCATCCTTGCGAAGAGAAAGTCACGGATAGCCTCGTGCCCCTTGATGAGGAATACTATTTTATCATCAACAACCCTCATGGTCGAGATTATCCTATCCAGCTCAATATGACCGAAGGCTACACCTGTGAAATAGAAATCCCTCTGAAGGTAATCCAGCATATCCGCATCGACCTCGCCGAAAATCATCTGCTGAAGGTAACGTGGCCCGCTGTAACTGCTGCGAATCAGGTCGGCTACATCCGAGGGATCCACACTATGTGATCTGAGTATTTCGGGAATCCTTCCCGACCCTCTGATATTGATAGTCGCATCACCCTTAACCAGGTCAGCTACAAGGTCCATGTGATCAGCACCGTTCATCTCTATGTAGAGCGGTTCCAGTGTATGAGACCATGGTGTGTGTCCAATGTCATGAAGCATGCCGGCGGCCTGAAGCAGCTTCCGGATACTAGCCTTCTCCGCATCCGGGATTTGCTTCATTTCCTCAAGGACGTGCTTCCCTATAGTGTCCGCAAGGTAAGAAACGCCAAGCGCATGAGAAAGACGCATTCCGTGAGCGCCGGGGTAAATCTGAAATGTTGTACCCAGCTGGTGTATGAAACTGAGCCTCTGGACTTCCACAGTCTGAATCAGCTCCTCCTGTAGCTCTGAAAGACGGATATTTCCATGCACGGGATCTCGAATATACATTACTTTACGCTCTGTCTGATTCTTCATCACTGTTGTATCTCCGTCCGATCTAATGCGCGTACTAACCTGTTTCCGATTCAACTTTCTCGATCTCTGCTATATATCTAATTCCAGATGCACATAGATGTATTTACTGAATCTCCAGGCGGAAGTAAATACAGATAGTGTTGCATGGTGTCTTACAGGGAGTCATATTCAAGCTTCCGGAGGGAATTACAAATGGCCAAAGTAGATCTTCATATCCACAGTACCGCTTCCGATGGCACCAGGTCTCCACGTGAACTGGTGGCAATGGCAAGCGAGAAATCCCTTTCATTGATGTCAATAACTGACCACGATACACTGGATGGAATTCCTGAAGGTGTTGATGTCGCGGTGGAACTGGAAATTGAATTAATACCTGGAATTGAGTTGAGCGTAGATCTTGAGGAAAGGGGGCTTACTGCTCACCTGCTGGGATATTTTCCAGGTGTTGATATCCCCTTCCTTGTAAATGGATCACACTCCCTCGGGAAGGCTATTGCTTACGTCCAGGGAGGCCGCTCCCGAAGGAACCCGAGAATACTAGAGAAACTGGCAGATAATAGTATATATATCGAAATGGAAACAGTGCAGCTTATCGCCGGAGGTGATGTTATTGGAAGGCCGCACATCGCCGAGGCGATGATAAATGCCGGATATGTAGGTAGTACGAACGAGGCTTTCAGCAGGTTCCTTGCAAAGGGAAAACCTGCATACGTTGAAAGGGACAGGCTTTCTGTTTTCAGGGCTATTGAGATTATTGTGGAATCAGGCGGATTGCCTGTAATGGCCCATCCAGGATATATTGAGATGGACTCCGAAACGCTGAGGGGTTTGTTTGAAAGAATGAAGGGGTATGGGTTGGCGGGAATTGAAGTCTACTATCCATCACATACCGCTTCAATGATTACAACGCTCTTGTCATTTGCGCGGGAATTACAGCTTGTTATTACGGGGGGAACCGACTATCATGGCAGGAGTAATGAACCACATCCCCTTGGGGGAACGGAAGAGGGATTTCATATTGAACAAGAGGATATTAAGGATTTCATAATCCTTTGTAGAGATCATAGCAGGAGGTAGGACAAGTGGCGAAACTTAGCGAACTGGTGGAGAAGATAGATTCTGTGGCCCAAGAGGGTAACAGGAAGAAAGCACTGCTGATGCTTGACAAACTTCTTGAAAAAGTACCGGGTAACAGGCAGCTTCTTTCCCGCAAGGCGAAGTACGAAAAAGAGTACAACTACGAAAAGCGGATAATCTCCCTTGAGGAGAAGTACGGTATAGCATCTGAATAATGAGAGCACAGGCTGTTCTTGCAGCATTATCAATGTGCTTCCTTCTTTCCTGCGGTACCGTAACGCAGGAATCCCTGCTCAGACAGAGCGAGCTGTACGCAAGCAGGATCGCTTTCGGTTGGGAAAAACTTGGCAGCTTTCAGCTCCGTGGCAATGCTAGACTTCAAGGAAGTAATCTAGTTGCGAGGGGACCTTTTGTGCTTTGGGGTGACGCTGAGGAAGGTCTGTTAAGAGGCGATTTCTACGGCCCTGACGGCAGGCCGGTCATTTCCGTTAAGGGAGATTCAACCGGTATGCTGATCTATATGCCACGGGACGAATATGCCTCCTTCATGCCCGGAGGCCTTCGTGCGGGTGGTGGAACCATCTCCGTTATCGATCTTGTTCATCTTCTCAGAACCGGTTATCCCCTCGTAATGGAAGCGTGGGAGATAACAGGCAGCGCATCAATATCGGGGGAAAGAATACAGTGGATTTTTTGCGTATGCGATACAGTAGACCATATGGTTCTTTCAATGGAGAACGGGGATATTTTTCCCTCTGAATGTGAGTGGAGAACGGGAGCATTCACAATCAGAGCCTCTTCACCACATGATGAATACAACGCCTGGCCATGGAACTGGAGTATCCGAATTAACGACAGAGCAGTAGATCTCGAGTTAACAGAAATAAATATCTCCGCAGTACCCTGGGAGGGTATATGGGAAATGACAGTTCCAATCCCTGTAGATACAGTAGATTCTGCTCCGTTCTGGCAACCTGAATTACAGTCTGATCGGCGATGATGTTAACATATGTTCCATTTGTTAACGATTAGTTTCATTAAGTATAATACAGCTGTTAAACCGGGAGTTGACGCAGACCCGTATGTTTACTATTCAACCTGTTACTATTCAGTTTACAGGAGGATGAATGGGGATCTTAGGAGCTTTTAGCAGTATCTTCGGAAGAAAACACACTACACTGCTGTCAAATTCGATGGCCATCGATCTGGGAACCGCGAATACACTCATATATCTACAGGGCAAGGGCATTGTACTGGAACAGCCAAGTGTTGTGGCAATCGACCGTGAAAGCAGTGAAGTTGTAGCTGTAGGAATCGACGCAAAAGTAATGCTTGGACGTACAGGAATGTCTCTCCAGGCCGTGAAACCTCTCAAGGATGGTGTAATAACCAACGCCACGGCTACAATGGCCATGTTGAGAGAATTCTTTAGTATGGCAAAAACACGTAAAATTTCAATGAGACCCAAAATACTTGTATGTGTGCCAAGCGGCATCACAGAGGTTGAAATTTCAGCGGTGAGAACAGCACTGGAAAGAGCAGGAGCAAGGGAGGTTCTTCTGGTTTCAGAGCCTCTTGCTTCAGCAATAGGTGTAGGAATACCCGTTGAAGGTGCTGCTGGTAACATGATTGTCGATATCGGTGGAGGAACAACGGAAGTTGCTGTAATCAGCCTGTCATCGATCGTGTCCAATAATTCAATCAGAATTGGCGGTGATGAGATCGATGAGGCGATAGCGGCGTATCTCAAGAAACAGTACAGCCTGCTTATAGGTGAGCGCACCGCTGAATTGGTCAAGATCCGGATGGGGACTGTGCTGGAGGATGACAATGAAGAGTACGAAGTCAGCGGACTTGATTTTGTAAACGGAATCCCCGAAACCTATTTGATTAATTCCATGGATATCAGAAACGCCCTCAAGGAAGTAATTGGAACGATAGTAGATGCCGTAAGGCATGGTCTAGAGAAAACTCCTCCCGAGCTTGCAAGCGATATCGTAGAACGTGGAATAGTACTGACAGGCGGAGGGGCTCTTCTTAGAGGACTGGACAGACTTCTGATGAGTGAAACCGGGCTTCCGATCAGAGTCGCGGATAACGCGCTTTCCTGTACTGTGCTGGGTGCCGGTCTGATCATGGAAGATATCTACCGGTATCGTAACCTTCTCATTCAGTAGCAGAATGAGAACTTCAGGGAAAAAAAGCACCGGTCGAAGAAGCGGAAAGAATAAAAAATTTCTTCTTTACGTCTCCATCTCAGTAATTTTGCTGATATTCGGTCCCGCTCTTCTTGGCGGGCTGGGTAGCTGGATGGGAGCAAGGTTTAGAGAAGTTGTTTTCAGCGTGACCAATTCGCCTGTCGAAGATAAACTCAGAAACGATATCATGCAGCTGATGCTTGAGAATTCAATTCTCAGGGAGGAAGCGGTTAAGGCTGAGCAGTACAGAACTCTGCTTGGTATTACCCGGACGGATAACAGGGACGCTGTCCCCGCGAGGGTTCTATACCGTTCCGAAGGGCTGGTTACCGGTACAATGGTTATCGACCAGGGCAGAAGAGACGGTATCAGTAAGAACTCTGTCTGTATTTCCTCCGAAGGTCTTGTGGGTGTTGTATGTTCAGTGGGAGAAGCTACGAGTGAAATCCTTCCCATCACCAACCCATCAGTTAATGTAAGCTGTGTGACCTGGCCATCGGGGGCGTACGGAATATTGCAGTCAACATCCAGTGGAGAGCTTTATCTTGTTCATGTTGATCTAACAAGTAAGGTACTGCCAGGTGATCAGGTTCTCACTTCAAGATACGGTGGTGTCTTTCCCGATGGGCTTCTGGCCGGGAGAGTGACGTGTATCTCCTCTGGCGAGCCGGGTCTTGCGCTGAAGTTCAGCGTGACTCCCGCAGTTGATTTTCAGGGTACCGGAGAGGTTCTCATACTCCTTCAGGAGGATTCCATCGGCATCGATATACAATACAATTAGTATTATGACCGGATTTCAGGTGTAATTTGCAGGTTAGAATACTCGTACTGGCTTTCACGGTAATCATTCAGTTTCTAATAGAACTGACAGTTGGCCGAGGGTTCGTCGCTCCCTCTCTTGTACCTTTCGTACTTGTCTACTTTTCGGAGAACTACGAAAAAATGTGGGCGGTGGACGGAGCTTTCTGGTCCGGTCTATGTCTTGATCTTCTTCTGCACCAGCCTCCGGGTTCATCATCTCTCGCTCTCCTTACCGGACTGTATGCAGCAAAGGCTTTTAGAAGGCTTTCATCCGGAGAGGGGAAAGGCTACCTTATCAGTATGACGGCAATAGCGGTGTTGGTTTCCGATACGGTTTTCATACTTGTGGCTTCAAGACCTCCAGGTTCGGGTTTCAGTTCAGTACTGATTCCTGTCATTCCAAGGGCAGTTCTTACTGTGATAGTTGGAGTACTGATCCTCACTGTAACCGAATGGATTACGGATATGAAATCCAGGAAAGTCATCGGGTAAGCTCATGTTCAGGGAAAGGAAACAGTGGTC
>DAOWFD010000188.1 GCA_030638185.1 Candidatus Aegiribacteria sp. | reverse complement strand
TGTCCGTATTTCCTGTAACCCCATTGCTTTGCAACCCTTGAAGCTGCCCTGCGTGAGTAAATACCGGCTGATTTATCAAGAAGATATGCTGCACCTGTCATCCGGGGGGTGTCAATCGTCACTCAGGTCCCTCATGATATGCAGAATCCTGTCACCCTTTTCACCGGACACATCTTTTACCAGTGAAAGAACGGGAACCGTACGCAGCCTTATCCGGGACGCCAGCTGAGATCTGAGAAAACCCTTGGCTGATTCCATAGCTACGTACGAATCCTGCCTTTCGGTGTCAGTTCCAGTAGCTTCAAAGAATAATGTGGCATGCGAGCCATCGCGGGAGAGCTTTACCCTTGTTATGTTCACGTTACGAAGTCTTTCATCAGAAACGTTCCTGGACAGTATTTCTCCCACAATCTGCCGTATATCTCCTGCCAGCCTATGTCTTCTTCTCTCATCCATATGGAATCCCTTCGCAGAACCGTCAGAGTTCTCTGGATATGGACACGATTTCGAAGCTTTCAATCACATCACCTGTTTTGATATCATTGAAGCCCGAAAGGCCTATGCCACATTCGAAACCGGATTTGCCCTCTTTTTTGTCTTCCTTGAAACGCTTCAGGGAACTGATTGTACCTGACCATACATCAACGCCGTTCCGTACAAGCCGTATCTTGGCATTTCTCTTTATCACACCGCTGATAACGTACGATCCTGCTATGGTCCCGGTCTTCGGCACCTTGAAGAGGTCCCTTACTTCAGCCGATCCGAGGAATTCTTCCTTCTCTTCGGGTTTCAGAAGCCCTGAAAGCGCCTTTGTTATGGTTTCTTCAACCTGGTGGATAACACTGAAGGTGGCTATTTCCACATCCCTTACTAATGCCTCTTCGCGAGCTCTTACATCGGGACGAACCCTGAAACCGACAATTACTGCATTTGAGGCGGCAGCAAGGTTGACATCGTTACTCGAAATGCCACCGGCACCGCTTCTAATTATGTTGACGGAAACTTCTTCGTTGCCAAGTTTAGCAAGCGAATCTACTATGGCTTCCGCAGTACCCTGAACATCCGCTTTGACGATAAGGTTCATAATACCCTCGTTTTCAACGGATTGTTGCCAGAAATCCTCAAGGGATACCATTCTGCTTGCTTGCAGTTCTCTTTCCCTCTGAACGATCTGGCGTCTTCTGCTTATGCGTTTGGCCTCGTGTTCGGAGCTAACAGCTACTATCGGATCTCCAGCGTCAGGAATGTCGGTACAGCCGAGTATCTGTACGGGGGTTCCGGGGCCGGCTTTTTGAATCTCGTTATCATTTTCATCGTACATCGCCCGAACCCTTCCACGGCATCTTCCGGCCACGAAATCGTCCTCAACCCTCAGCGTTCCATCCTGTATGATCACGTTAACAACTGTTCCCCGTCTTGGGTCAACCTCACCCTCAAGAACAGTTCCTTTAGCAGGTCTATCGGGAAAAGCTGTTAATTCCAGCATCTCGGCCTGCATTAACAACTTGTCCAGAAGATCGTCGACGTTTTCACCTGTTATGGACGAAACCTCCGAACAAAGTATATCCCCTCCCCACTCTTCAATCAGAATATTGTGGGATGCCAGGTCCTTCTTTATGAAATCGGGATTGGCAGTGGGAAGGTCAATCTTGGTAATCGCTACTACTATCGGAACTCCTGCAGCCTTGGCATGGTCAATGGCTTCCTGCGTCTGTGGCATTACCCTGCTGTCTGCAGCAACAACAAGGATAACAATATCTGTAACCCTGGCTCCTCTTGTTCTCATCGCGGTGAAAGCCTCATGACCCGGTGTATCTATAAACGTTATCTTTTTCCCGTTTCCTAATTTTGATATGTACGCACCAATGTGCTGAGTGATTCCACCGGATTCAGTAGCTATGATGTTAGTCTGTCTTATTCTGTCAAGAAGTGCTGTTTTGCCATGATCAACATGCCCCATCACAGTGATTATCGGAAATCTGGGAGTTTCAGGACAACCGATGCTGACCCGCCTGTTCTCGAGTTCCCTGGCTCCGTAGCTTTCAACTACCTCAACTTCAAAATTAAATTCATGCGCCACCAGTGATACAGTCTCAACATCAAGCCTCTGGTTGGCTGTGGCCATGACACCCAGTTCCATGAACTTGCCTATGACTTTGCTGAGGGAAATACCAATCAGTTCCGACAGTTCTGAAGGAGAGGTGAACTCGGTGATGCGGATTGTCTGTAATTCGCCAGTTCCGGTGGTTTCCTGCAGTTTTTCAATTTTATCTTCCCTGTATTTCTTTCGCTTCTTCTGTCTTGATCTTCCAGCGCCTGAATCAATTCTGGCCAGGGTATCTTTGACAGTTTTTACTGCTTCCGCGGTTACTCTTGGTTGCTGACGCCGTTTTTTCTTCTTCCTCTTCTTTCGAACCGTCCTGGTCCTTGCAACTTCTTTCTCACGGTCGAACCTGTTCCTTACCTTCACCACTTCTTCCGGGGTGAGTGAACTCATATGGCTCTTAACAGATATTGTCATTTCTTCGAGAACCTTTAGGAGCGCCTCACTTGATAGATTCACCTCCTTGGCAAGTTCGTATACTCTCAGCTTCTTCACATTGCTTTTCTCAGCCAAGGAAATCACCCTCTTCCTTAATTCATTCAATTCCGAAATTCATGCAATTCTAAATATCTTATCAGAACCGAAGTACGTGGGAAAACTTTTACTCCACTGCGTTTCCAGTATCGCAGGCCCCATCAGCATCGTCTTCCAGCATAGCGTTTCTGGTTTCCTCATTTTTCAGTTCAACAGTTTTCTTTCTACTGTCTATCAGCTCTCTGGCTTCTTTCAGAAGTTTTTTCACTTTCATCGGTCCTACACCCTGTACCTTAAGGATGTTTTCCTCAGGGCAGTCGATAAGTGTATCCGCAGAATCAAATCCTGCACGGGTAAGCCTCTCCGCCAGTTTATCGTTGACACATTCGAACTCTGAAATATCAACTCTGAGCATATCCTCCCACTTTTTTCTGTTCTCCCAGAGTGATCTTTCCTCAACTTCAATCCTGTATCCAACCAGCTTACCTGCCAGTCTTACGTTATGACCGCCCTTACCCTTCGCTCTTCCTATCTCATCATCCGGAACGGTAGCAATCATTATGGTTTCTTCTTCTTCGGTCTCCTGGTTGATCCGTTTCTCCATAACAACTCTGAGAACGGTTGCAGGGAGCAGAGCACTGGTTACAAGCAGTTTTTTATCTATGGTCCAGGGGACTATATCGATTCTCTCACCGTTCAGTTCACGCATGACTGACTGCACCCTCATACCCTTCATTCCGACAAAAGTACCCACTGCATCAACTCTGATATCGTTGCTTGCCACTGCTATCTTCGTTCTTACACCTGCTTCACGAGCAATGGCTTTTATCTGTACTACTCCCTCATCGATTTCAGGAGCCTCTCTCTCGAAAAGCCTTTTCACAAGAATCGGAGTGGCTCTTGAAAGAACAAGCTGCGGTTCGGTACTCTCAGGACTGAGAACTTCAACAAGGACTGGAAGTACAGTATCTCCGTGTTCGAACCTCTCACCCCTGGCCCTCTCTTCGGGCGGAATCAAGGCCTCTATCTGTCCGGCTATACGGACGTTGACCCTGTTCCTGTAAACCTGCTGTACCACACATCGTGGAATGAGCTGACCTATCCTGCCTGAGTACTCCTCGTAAACCTTTTCTCTCTCTGCTGATCTTTCAAGTGTGTGGAACTCTTTCCTGAACACATTTATCGCCGAACGGCCGAAATCGTCAAAATCGATAGGTACTCCCACCTCATCGCCGATATCGGCTTCGGGGTTGTATTTTCTAGCTTTTCTTCTCGTAATCTGAAGATGGGCCTTCTCAGGTTCAATATCACTGACTACTTTCATAAGAGCAACGATATTGACATCATCCGTCTTCTGATCCCAGGTCACTTTTATGTTCTGAGGAGTACCGAATTCATTCTCGGTTGCTTCTAACAGTCCCCTTTTAAGCCACTCAAGAAGAAGTTCCTGATTCGCGCCTTTGCTTTCCCTGATCACTGCGGCCAGGGCTTCTATTCTCTGATAATTTTCCGACACTTTCTATCTCCTTGCATAACTTATAAAACAGCTTCCATCAGTCCAGTACTTCCACTGCACTCACGATATCTTCAGTGGTTACCATCCTGCCTTTTCTGAACTTAAGGCATCCATCGCTGTATTCCTCGAGCCAGTCAATGAAATTGCCATCCAACATCTTTAAGGACAGCTTTCTCCCGACCGATCTTATCCAGTCAACTTCTGTACTGAGAAAACGTCCTATGCCCGGGGAACTGACTTCCAGCCTGTAATCCATCAACAGCATATTTCCGTCAATAGAATCCTTTATCA
>DAOWFD010000120.1 GCA_030638185.1 Candidatus Aegiribacteria sp. | reverse complement strand
CAACAGAACCGGATCGCAGGCTGATGGAGATCGCGGTTAAGAGAACCGAAGAAGACCATGCAGATGATCTTGTAAAGGATCAGCTGGAGGGACAGGCGCTGACGGAGTGTTCCAGATTCTTTCCACAGCTTTCCGGAACACAGAAACAGAACCTGCAATACCTGCTGCAACAATCAGAGAAGAACAGCCTTGCTGAGGACTCAAAGACAGAAGTGCTGAAAAACTGGATAGAGAATCATCTTAGAACGGAGAATGACTGGAACACAGAGCGCCTGATAATATTCACCGAGTACAGGGATACTCTTGAGTATCTCCGTCATCATCTTCAGAACTATTGCGGCGAAGACAGAATAATGCAGCTGTACGGCGGCATGTCCTCTATGGAGCGGGAACTGATAAAAAGCGCCTTTCAGACAGACCCGCGAACAAACTCCCTCAGAATTCTCATTGCCACGGATGCGGCCGCGGAAGGCCTGAACCTCCAGAAACACTGCAGATACCTCATTCACTGGGAAATACCATGGAACCCCAACAGGCTTGAACAGCGTAACGGCAGAATAGACAGGCACGGCCAGAAGGCTGATGAAGTCGTAATTCACCACTTCGTACATACTGATAGAAGCGATGATGAGTACCTGAAAAAAGTAGTGGAGAAAGTGCAGCAGCAGAGGGACGATCTCGGAGGAGTGGCATCGATAATAGAGAAGAACATCGAAAAGAGAATGCTCGGTGAAACCGCTTCCGACCTGGACACCCTTGAGCCAAGGACAGCACTCAGCGCTGATGTGAAACGAGATATTTACGACTCCAGAAGAAATACTGAGCTTTCAACATACATTGAAAATGCCAGAGAATACTGGGAAGCTGATCCCGCAGTTATCAGGCAGGTTCTGAATGACGCGCTGAAAGTAGATGGCCACCCGGGATTGGAAAATGCTCCAGGTGACCTTGCGCAAAAAGGAGCGCTGCTCAGAAAAACCCCTGAGCACTGGGGCGAGAGGTGTTCCCGCTCCATTAAATCACCGGACGGTTCCCTCCTGAAACTTGTCTTTTCACCTGAGGACGCGGCTGACCGGAAAGACGTTGCTTACGTGCATCTCAGCCATCCGCTCATGAAAAGGGCAATGGAGGTATTCCGCCAGCATATGTTCACTGCCGGCCTTACCGGTGGAGAAAAGCTTTCAAGATCAACATACACTGTAGTGGACAGTACACTCCTACCCGGCCCGTTGATGCTTCTGCATGTAAGGCTTGTAGCAATAGGAGAATCCGGCAGGAAGCTCCATGAAGATATACAGAAGATCCCGTTCAGGCTGAACAATGGTGTGCTTGAGCAGGCACAGGAAGAAATTCTTGGATTCATTCCGGAGGAGAGGGATCATCCCGAAATATCCATCAGTCTATCAGAAAAACTTCAATCCGCGGTCATTAAAGGCAGAGACACAATAGAAGCTTCACTGCAGGAGTACCGGGAAACCCACAGGCCTCTGATCGAAAGCAGGCTGAAAGCCCAGGCAAAAGCTGAAAAACAGAAGATCCGGGAACTGATAAGCACCAGGATTCAGGAGATCAATAAAACGCTCACACGAATCCACAAACAGGACCCGGCGCAGCTGAAACTTGATCTTGACCTTTACGATCAGTATCAGACGGACATGAGATGCCTGGAGGAACGCCTTGAAAGCCTCAAGACAGAAAAAGTAATTCAACCCAAGATCATAGAGCAGGTTTACAGCTTAAGAAGCATAAGGATGTTCCCGCTTGCAGTAGAGTTCATACTCCCATCATCCTTTCCTTAACTCCTCAATTACGTCACTTGACGTAACGTAAAACTACGTTATGCCATTCCCCTCCGTGACAATACAGGTAAGATCATTTCCCTGCCGGTAATTAGTGTAGAGGACGGGGAGGTTTGTCTTCCTCCGTGAGGGATTGCGCCGCAAGTCTGAACATAATATCGTACATACATGCGGACATGTATATGGACAAATTGTGCATATATACTTGAAACACAATAAGTTGTTAAGGACATAAATGAGGACATATGAGCAGACACACCCATGGTTAAGCTTTGAGCTTGATCTCAGGGGACTCGACTACACGACCTGGGTAGAACTGGGAAAGGCTACCGAGGGTATCGCATACATGGGGAAGGTTCCTCTGACACCTGAAGCAGCTGAACGGCTGCACCGCCTGTATCTGGCCAAGGGAATTCTGGCCACTACCGCGATCGAGGGGAACACTCTGACTGAGGATGAGGTGCTGCAGCATCTGAATGGTGAATTGCATCTTCCCCCCTCAAGGGAGTATCTGGCGCAGGAACTCGATAACATTGTTGAGGCCTGCAATCTTATTGGAAACAGGGTAATTGAGATTGGGACATACCCACTGACTCCAGAGATCATCAGGGAGTACAACCGGCTTGTTCTCAGGGAGCTTCCTCTGGAAGAAGGAATTATCCCGGGAGCTGTCAGAGATTACTCTGTTGTCGTGGGACGATATCGAGGAGCCCCTGCAGAGGATTGTGAATACCTTCTTGAGAGGTTCTGCGACTGGCTTAATTCGATTGAGTATCCCGATGGTATGGAGGACGTTTACTCAATACTTGTTGCCATTGCGGCGCACCTGTATTTCGTCTGGATCCATCCGTTCGGTGACGGTAATGGCCGTACCGCCAGACTTATT
>DAOWFD010000428.1 GCA_030638185.1 Candidatus Aegiribacteria sp. | reverse complement strand
ATGATCAGTATACACTCCGTTCATATACTGAATGTAACTGTATACATTCTAAACAACAATGTTGTATTCTTATTATTAATGGTTTTGGCTAATCTAAGTTCTGCGGTGATATGGAGTATCCTATCTTTGACCGATACCCCTGCAGTTACAGTGATCCAGATGACCGGTCATATCCCGATCAGATCGAATTTGATGAGATAAAAGGAAAACCGGTTAATTCAACAGCTTTATGAGCATTAGACGCATTCAATAAAAGTTTCCAATAATTGTCTAGAGTAGTCCGCCGAAGGCACTGTACAATATATTCTCATTATAGAAGAAATCTGCCCGCTCGATTCGGAACGGCTGCCTATATCACTTAAATCATTACATAACAACACTATAAAGTAGTGTTACTTTTTCGCAATGAATTCGTGTGGGATACTATCCCATAAAATGGGTTGACAGTGGGATATTGTGGGATAGAATTGAGCTGGAGGGTAACCTATGAATGATTACACAGGGAAGCACATCCATACGCTTGACGATAAGGGACGGGTAAGTGTACCCGCCCAGTTTCGAAGGCAGCTGCCCAGGGAAGGCCTTTTCATCGGGAAGGGTATGGAGGGAAGTCTTATTCTCTACCCGCCGGAGAAGTGGCAGAATGTCAGGGACGGACTTGCATCGCTCTCCCGGAACATCAGGAAAAACAGAGACATCATCCGCGAGTTCTCCCAGTACATTCGACCCGTGAATATAGACGGTCAGGGCAGGATTACCATTCCCTCCGATCTGATCGAAGTTTCCGGAATGACCCATGAAATCGTTTTCATAGGTCTGCTTGATTCAATCGAACTCTGGGCTGCCCAGCGTTACGCTGGACGGGAAAAGGAACAGGTATCCTCTCTGGAAGAAGCCATTGAGGAAATCGACATAGATATTTACTGAGTTTTCATCTCTCCCTTTTCAGGAGGCCTGGTTTCAATGTACTCAGAAAAATCTGTAGAAGATAGTCTGAAAAGCCCCTGTAAAGAAGTAGATATGCTGTCTCATGTGCCGGTGATGGCCGATGAGGTGGTTGATTTTTTTATTGGCGGCCTGAATGAAGGGCTTCTTGTGGATGGAACAGCCGGAGCAGGGGGTCACCTGGAATTGCTTTCCAGAGCTTTGCCCGGGATGAGTTTTCTTGCCGTTGATCGCGATCCTGCAGCCGTATCGATCCTCAGAAGCAGGTTCAGCGATAAACCTGATGTAACCGTGCGGCAGGGGAGTTATACGGAGATACCTGAAATCATGAACGAACTGGGCTTAAGGAAAGCATCCGCTGCTCTTTTTGATCTGGGTCTTTCATCAATTCAGCTTGATGATCCGCTGCGGGGGTTCTCCTACAGGTATGAAGGTCCCCTGGATATGAGATTTGATGATTCTACGGGATCCACAGCGGCTGAACTGCTGAACAGAATGTCCGAAAAAGAGATAGCCGATATTATCTACAACTACGGAGAAGAGGGCAGAAGCAGGAGGATAGCAAAGGCTATAGTACAAAACAGGCCTGTCAGCACAACCCTTGAGCTTGCGGAGATAATCGATGGCTCAATCAGAAGAAATTCCTTTAAAACACTCTCGAGGGTATTCCAGGCTTTAAGGATAGCAGTAAACGGGGAACTCGATCAGCTGGACAGACTGATCGATGACCTGGACAGCCTTACCTCGGTTGGTGCTCGAATTGCATTTATCACGTTTCACTCCATCGAGGACAGGAAAATAAAGCTGCTGTTCAGAGATACTCCCCGGTATCGGCAGCATTCTCCCAAATGGGTTGTTCCCGGTGAGGATGAGATAGGGAAGAACAGCAGGGCAAGGTCAGCAAGGCTTCGTATGGGGATAAGGATATGAAGACCGGGGTACGCAGGATTCTTCTGGTGATCGCCGGGGGGGTTCTTCTTTTGCTCGTGCTTGAAGCGGGTGTTTACAACTGGAGGCTGATGCTTTCGATGAGATACAGAAATATGACGGAGCTTAGTCGTCAACTCAGCTGGAGACGAGATGAACTCCTGGTGGAGAGGGCAACTCTTCTGAACCCT
>DAOWFD010000103.1 GCA_030638185.1 Candidatus Aegiribacteria sp. | reverse complement strand
CAATGGACTGTCACTCAGGTTCAATCCCTACCTGAACTGCATTGTGGGAAGTGGTGGCAAGTCTACGATGATCAGGTACCTCTCCTATGCATTCGGACTCCAGAGCTTCCTTCCCGGCACCAGTGAGAGCTGGCTGCCCGAAACAGTTCGTGTTTACTGGCATGCTGAAGGCAGCGTCTACTGCACTGAACGGAAGGGAAGGCATATAGATCCTTTCCGGACTGAGACCCATTACTACCACCTGGGTGCAGATGGAACCTGGGCTGAAACGAACACAGTCCCAGATGTCAATATTGTGATCTGGCCCTCGCCTGTCGATCAGGCGAACAGGAGCGGCTTGTGTAACTTCGAGGACGAGCTCATAGATCAGCTGGTCGAAAGCCTGGCCTTCTCCAGGAATACCGTCATCGGACCTCTGCTGATCAACCAGCCGCGGGATATCTTCAACAACCAGCGGCTTTTCCGAAAGGTGCTGGAGAAGCCCTATATCAAACAGAGACAGATAATCTGGAGTACAGGCAGTCCCAACGTTCCCACCGCACTGGATGCGGAGATGATATTCGTCACTACCGAGAAGAAACGGGGCAGGTTGATGGAACTGGTCTGCGCAGGCGACCTGCACGAAGATAGGATAAGGGAAACACTCCTGTATGAGTTCGAAGGCGGTCAGATAGCATTCAACAGGAGGGTGAACCTCTTCTCTATCTGATACTGACAATGCTGGAAAATCCAGTTTTGGTTGCCAAGGACTGTAATAACGGCGATTACTGTTTCGAAGCTGGAGCCTGTTCATATGAATCTCTCTGGATTATGATATTCGTGGATGATGAGTAACACGGAACCCGCTGCTTTCCAGTAGTCGGTAAAACACAACTTACAGGGAGGAATTCAAGTGTTCAGAATTCTTGCATATATTTGTTATGCTTTTGCAGTAGCAGATATTGCTCTTGCTAATACCGGTACATACGATATAACTGGAGTAATATGGTCACCTCTGGTTGCTGCAGCACTGGGCTGGGTATTCATGAAGCTTCACAATAGAGAGAGATAATAGGGTCAGATATTGAATCCTGTCCGCATATCTCATCAGAGATTCTACTATTGCTGTTCCAGGCAGGAAATCATGGCTGATGGATCCCCTGCGCGAGTGGTGCTGGATGAAGATTCCGGAGATATAATTAATTCACGAGAGGTGACTTGAATGAATGAAGAACTGAAGAAAATACACCACAACCTGGCGGTTGAATGCTTCAATTCAACCTGGAACCTTCTGGACAGGAAGGATCGCACCAGGGATGATGATCTGAAAATGATCCATTGCGCTCATTGTTCCCGTTTTCACTGGGGTGAGATAGGTACACCGCTGGAATTCCAGAGAGGTGAGTGGCAGATATCCAGGGTTTACTCAGTACTCGATCTGGGAGAATCTGCTCTTCATCACGCTCAGTACTGCCATGATCTCTGTACGGAGAATGGAATTAGCGATTTTGATATGGCCTTTGCCTTTGAAGCTATGGCCCGAGCGCACCATGTCCTTGGAAATACCGAAGAAAGAGACCGATTTATTGAGCTGGGGAAGAGTGCTTCACAAAACATAAAGGACCCTGAAAACAGAGATTATTTCCTCGGAGAACTGAACTCCATATTATCCTGACACACAGGTTCAGGACAGGTGGGCTGTAAGCTGCCGGAAAAATTGCTCACCGACGAAGCTGCATGAACTACCGGAAACCTGTAATTGAACAAGCTTTATCCGATATGCTCAACAGTCATCTGAACACCCTCCTTATCATACCGAGAATATAACAGGCCTGCCTTCTGTATTGTGCTTTAGACAGGTGATTACTGAGGATGGTAGGCGGTGGAGCGTTCATGGGGGCAGTGTTGCAGATGGTGGAAAACCCAGTTTCCCCCGGCTGAGCCGGGGGATTTCATTATCGAATTAATGGTTCTCATAAACTGCGAACCGATTCACAGGAACAGCTCCGGTTAAAGCTGGATACCAGGTTAATACAACTTGATGTCCTACAGGTCAGGGAGTCGGAACGGGGTTAATCCCTGTTCGTCCGTCCCGTTCCAATATAACAGTGCCGCCTCTGTGCACATGCGCTGTGGAGAGTGTGAGCTCAGTTACTTCGACCATGGGGAAGTTGTGAACGATGATGGATATCTGATCTTGGGTGAGCTGGATGGTCACCTCTACAAGGGGTCTCAGTTCAACAAGCGCCATCTGCTCTTCGGTGAGGGTTATTATCGCAATCGGAGTTCTACCGTCCTCTTCAGCAAAAACGGTTCCCACAGAAGCCGAAATGAGCACGATCATCGATATCAATGTAACCAGGGTTGTCCTCATGTTTCCACATCCTTTTCCATTTGGATCCGGCAGTAAATCCGAATCCTGTTACCATGCATCTCCCGACCTGCAGTTAGTATCAAGCATAGTTAAAAGACTCATGGTAACGGTGATATATACACAATACTCGCCCAACGTTTTATTACCATGAACAATAAGAGTGACTGTGTCAATTGCTATTCAATCGCTATTACTCCACCCTCCCTCTTCCGAGGGAACAAAGTCCTCCGGATAAAACTCGAAATCGTAGCCGTTCCCGTCTGTGTAATCGGATAAGTGCATCCATTCACCGTAAATGTAGTCGTAGATCATTTCCAGTTGATCGAACGGGAATGTGAATACCGCGTACTCACCGTCAGGGATGCTCAGCTCCATCATCCCATCAGGAAGTGTACCGGTTTCAAGATCCATGATTGGTTATGTTATCGGCAGGAACATTTCCATCAGAATCTTCCTGTAGCTGGGCCGGATTTACCGAAAAAGGAGAATTGCTTGCTGCCTGTACTGATTCTTTTACTCCTTCCCTCTATCGCAGTTTTTACCGGGCTCGTTGTTCTCAACAGTATCTTCGCCACTTACATCCTGTTCTACGGTGTGGTATGCGTTGCCGTTCCACTGTTTGACCGGGTTGTTTCCCACAGGCAGACTATGAGCGAGTTTTTCAGGTATATCGGTTTTGTGAATACAAGAAAATCCCTGCTGCCGGGCCTGCTTGTCGGAGTAACATTTCTGGTCGCAATCTGCCTTTTCTTCATGGTTTTCAGCAGGCAACTGATCGATACCTCGTCCATGACGGAGACTCTGAACAGATGGGATCTGGATTCAGGGAATCTGTTCGTTTTTCTGTTCATGATGATCGTCGGGAATTCCATTCTTGAGGAGATCTACTGGCGGGGTTATGTGTTCTCCAGATTGAAGGAACTGACCGGACCCAGGAATACAATACTACTGACAGCCCTTTTCTACACTTCATACCACTTGATTACGACAATAACTCTGTTTTCTGTTGCTGATGGATTGCTTCTGTCTGCGTCTATTTTTCTTGTGGGAGCATTCTGGGCCTGTCTTCGCATCAAGTATAAATCGATAATTCCAGCTGTTATCAGCCATCTGCTTGCTGATCTCGGGCTGATGCTGATATATCTCAAGTATCTTGCCGTGTGATCGAAACGGTGACAGGAACTTGTTATCCGGTTTATTCCACCGTGGGCTCGGAATTCTCCGGTTTTACCTCAGTCCCTGGAGAAAATGGCCCTGAACACATTCTAACCCGCATTCAGGACAGAATCACTGTTCAGCTTCCGTAAGCGTAAGTAAATAAACCCTCTGAAAATACTCGTGCGATGTATTGATAGCAAGAAAACCATGCTCGTCACCGGTGATCTCCCAGCTGTTCAGTTCAGTCGGATTCCCATAGTACTCAACCTCTGCATGGAAGAGAATGTTGCCGCTGAAGTCATATACGCGAAAGAGAATTCCCGGGTAGCATCCGAGCCTTACCCACAGCTTTTCTTCACCGTCAGTGAACATACCAAGGATTGTTCTTCTGAAAGGATCGGGTTTGATCTCTAAACTGCGACGTGAGCCACCAGAGACTAAAGATGCCCAGCTGTTGATAGTATCGATCTCAGCCTGGAGTTCATCTTCATTTTTCCTTACTCTATGGAAACTCTCATCGACTATCTGAAGAAATGGAGTTCCATCAGGTTCACATCCATGGATAACGAATTCATCGATTGATGACCGTGCGTAGAAGACCTGCCCGGTTCGGGCTGCACAGAAAATCATCTCATTATCCCTGCTTTCGGTGTGATCAATTCCGTTTTCCGGGTTGAATTCACTTTCAATACTGAAATACTCCACTGAAGGCTCACCATCACTATCCCAGCGACCTAGAGTCTGGACAGTTTCAATCCCGTTTTCACCCGGCATCATTGTCAATGTATTTCCTATAAAACCACCACTAT
>DAOWFD010000043.1 GCA_030638185.1 Candidatus Aegiribacteria sp. | reverse complement strand
TAAGACACTCGCATACTGCGTTATGCTCAATCGGTTTTCCTTGAAGTATATAAAATACATCTGCGTCGACCTCATTCGCATGCCTTGTCTGCAAGAGCTTCTACACCGTTTCGCATTCGCAACCTGGTGAAATATGCGAATTAATCCGCAAATTTCACTTGCACATATGTCAAGCTGGTCAAATAGCTAATATCGTTCTCCGGAATAGAAATCTCCTGGATTTGTACAACATTTGAAGGAGGTTTCAAATGCGCCATCCAGGAAATGTATCAGAAGCGAGTGCGATGGATTACGGTACTGTCGCAGCTATTTTTCTGTTAATCCTGATATTCGAGTTAATGCCGGTAACGCAGATAGGAAGACTTGCTGCGAAAACGGTCGATGCTGAAATGCAGGGATTTGACCCCGGGGAGCTTTACGAAATTCCACCGGAACTTAAAGAAGACAATCCGATTGATGTTGAGAATATAATCCGGAATGAAATACCTGATGTCGTTCAACCTGAACTGGTGATAAGCCTGTCAACCGATACAACCGGTCTTGATCATGCGATTACGGTTGCGATGAACAATCTGACTCATGATGTGAATCCGGCAGCAGACAATATTCCGAATCCTGGAACTTTCATTCCTCATAGTATTCCTCCGGTCTGTACATTCAGACCTGTTCCTGACTATCCGGATATGGCAAGGCAGGCAGGAGTTGAAGGAAGAGTCATACTCCAGGTATTCATATCAACCGAAGGTAAACCCGTTCAGGTGGTAATCATGCAGAGTTCGGGACTGGGAAGTATGGACGAAGCCGCTGAGGAAGCAGCATGGAACAGCAGCTGGTCCCCCGCGAGAAGAGCTGACAATGTGCCTGTTGGCGTATGGACTTCAGTTATCTACAATTTCGTGCTTGAGTAGTTGATTCTGCTGGGCTTACCGTACGAAGAATAGCATGTATACTTCTCAGGAACAGAACACCAAACCTGGGAGGCCTTTCATGATTGGAGCTTTAATCGCAGGAATTGTCTTTCTATCAGACTGTGCTCCTGAAAGCAGATTATCAATCAACGCATGGGACATTTCGACTGACGGGCTTGCTGATACTGTTCTTGCAGGTGAACCTCAGGGAGCCTTCGATAGTGTAACAGTACTCCCGCTCGATAACACAATCACAGGAATTCCTCTCTGGGCAGTTCATAGCTCAGGGATGGTGAATTGGGATACTAACCCTATGTCAGATCACTTCCTGGCCATCTTCACATGGGAAGACTTCTCCTGGATCGAGCTGGACAGGATTACAATGGTTGACGAATCCATTGACTATATGTTCAATAACGGAGTCAGGCAGGAGTTCATCACTGACGATTTGATCTGGCTTACCGTGGAAGGCGGAATTGGCGCCCATAGTGCTGCGTATGTGCTTCTTACATTTGACGGTGAACATCTGGAAATCAGATTTTCATCCAGTCATTGCAGACCCGCATTCGCATGGCTCGAGAACCTTCCAGTCGACAGCCTGCCTGACCTCCTCCTTGACTACTCAGATCCGTACGTATTTTTCTATGCCTCCGGTGTAATCAAACCCGATATAAGAATACAAAGGTGGGATAATCATGACATGCAGATGGTTGCCATGAACCTCCAGAAGCTTCCACTAGCTACGGAATCTTTTCTCAATGAACCGGTTAACAGAGCAGTTGAGTTTGCGGAGGCCGGGTTGTGGCTACAGGCCTTCACAGCTATCGGAGAAGTGCTTCCGCTACCAGACACTGTGAGTGATCTAGAGAAGTGGATTATCGGATGGAACGAGGCACTGATATTACAGAATCTTGAAATTGGAGAGAGTTCTGTTGAATGTGGGTATCCTCTGCTTGGTTATGTATTCTACGGTGATTACCAGGCTTCGATTGACATCATGAAGCAGTATGCTCCAGGAGAGATTTTCTGCGTTGAATCACCTCTGATCCAGGGAACCGTGGCGCAGGGATGGGAAACCCAATTAGCCGATTATCTCATTTCATGCACCGAATCCGCTCTGGAAGTTGAACCAGAGTTTGCAGCTGCATTCTATCTGCATGGATGGGCTCTTTATCTGTCAGGACAATCCATTTCCCAGATCGTTGATGATGTGAAAAAAGCGGTTCGCTTTGATCCATCTGAACCACTATATGCCTTATCCGAGAAGTACCTCACCGAGTAACTAAAAAATTCTTTCCCTCATAGTGAGTGGTCCGCCTCAGTACATGAACGTTGAACCATTTTTTACTGAGCTTCATGGATTAAGTTTAGTTCAATTTCTCCGTTTCCGGTAACGAAGACATCAGTACCCAGTATTATTCAGTCCCGTTCTTCCACAAGTTCTTCAAAAGTCCTGCGCAGTGAAACAAGGTATTCTGTGAATTCCGGGGATAGCCTTGATCTTGGATCTGGAAGATTAATGGCCTGGCGGCGAACTATTCTTCCCGGTCTATGACCTAAAACGACCACCTCCCCCGCAAGGTAGACAGCTTCCTCAATACTGTGGGTCACAAACACCACAGTAGCAGCAGCCTCCTTCCATGTATTCCTCAGATTCTCCTGCAGATCCTGACTGGTTCTGGTGTCCAGAGAGCTGAAAGGCTCATCAAGAAGCAGAATGTCAGGCTGCTTCACCAGTGATCTGGCAAGAGCGGCACGCTGCTGCATCCCTCCGGAAAGCTGGTGAGGATAACTTGAACTGAAATCGGATAGTCCGACCATATCAAGTATTGCTCCCACCTTCTGACGGCGGGTTATTCTGTCAATGTTTCCCTGCGCACGGAGGGGAAATTCAACATTCGCATAAATACTCATCCAGGGAAAAAGCGCTCCCTGCTGAAAGACGTAACCTACAACGGGCAGTCTGCCGTCAGCCCTGGGCATCAGCTCGACGCTTCCGCTGTCGGGGATTTCCAGACCGGCAATTGTTCGAAGAAGAGTTGTCTTCCCGCAGCCTGTGGGTCCCAGCACACACAGGAAACTGCCCTGAGGAACGTCTAAACTAACAGGACCGAGAGCATGGACATCACCGGATTTCTCTCTGAAAGTCTTTACAAGCCCGATTACATTCAAGGCCGTCATTTTATCTTTCCCTGCTTCTTAGAACCAGTGATTTCTCTCCCAGCGCTTCAAGTCCCTTTGAGAAGAAAGCACCGATAATCGCGACAATCACCAGACAAGCGAGCATTATGTCATAACGGGACAGCTGATAGGAATACCTGATAAGATATCCTATTCCGGAGTTCGTCCCGGGAAGCATCTCCGCGGCAATGATAACCATCCAGCATCTGCCGATGCCGAGTTTAAGCCCGTGAAAAATGTCCGGAAGAGCGGATGGAATCATCACATGTCGAAAAACGAAAGCTTTCCGGGCACCCAGAACCTTTGCTGCTTCAAGATGAAGTTTTCGAACACTCCTCACACCCTGAATGGTGCCGAGAATAATCGGGAATACACCTCCCCAGAACAGAATGAAGATCATTCCAAGCTGCATCTCGTTGAAAAGATGCTTCTGATATCTCAGATATGACATACCGAAAAACTGCGAAAGTGTCTCCGATTTAAACAGTATTATTGACAGGGGTAGAAGAGCGATAGCTGAAAGTGGTCTTGCCATCTCTATCATCAGGGAAAGGAACTTTCTGACATGTCTGGATGCACCCATTATAAGACCGATCGGGATACCGATAATAACAGCAAGTGAGAATCCAAGAGTTATTCGAACAAGGCTTACAGTCATACTCCAGATAAGAGATCCTGTTGATATCTGATCCTGGAACGGATGAACAAGAATTGAAAATACTTCTGCTGGAGAGGGCAGTAGAGTATCACTGCCCTCTCCGGTAATAAGCACCCACCAGAGTAACAGAAGAAGAGGAATAACC
>DAOWFD010000356.1 GCA_030638185.1 Candidatus Aegiribacteria sp. | reverse complement strand
TCTCCGCACATGGAACATTCCCATTCCCAGAACGATTCTCTCATCGCCAAGCGGGGATACACGTATTCCTGCTTCCATGAGAGCCATGGTCATTCCGCTCCCCAGACAGCTGGCAATACCGAATGATGCTTCATATTCGATTAATTCACCTGCGGCGCCTGAGATTCCAATTGTGGCTTTCCGCACTCTGAAACGATTCGAGGCGGCCACGAACACTCCCGATTGGTTGTAACTGGAATCCTGAGACATGCTCAGATAATCAATCATGATATGACCACCGATCTCGGGCTCCTTCAGTTCCAGGGCCACTGAAGAAACAGAAAAGCATAGTATTGCTGCAACAAACAATGGTTTCATCTTTTTTCCTTTCGTTGTGCGTTTGAATTTAGAGTAATCATATATTTTTAGATATATCTTATTCTATTAGACTAATCTAACTTTGTATTTTTCTCTGTCAACCACTGCCCCGATGCTCTACCTCCTCCGCTGTGTTGTTAGTATGCTAAACCTGTAGAAACCATAACTGTGAATTAAGGTAAACCAAGAATGAGAAAAAGAACTATGAAATACGCATCACTCGTTATATCTCTGGGCATTGCTCTGCTTACTTCCAGCATTTCTGGCTGCCTTCCGGATCCCTACAGCGTCGGAGAGCCGGATTCACTTTTCTCCGAATACGTTCTTGTCCGGGATCTGGTGGACAGTCACTATGCCTGTTTTTTTGCGAAGGAGAATGTAGACTGGGACTTGGTGTACGAGAAATTCAGATCCGCAGCCGAAAACCTTGGCAACAGGGATGAGCTTGTGGATATCTGCCTTCAACTGTTGGGTGAACTTGAGGATCAGAACGTGATTCTGCGGGATTCACTCGGAACCAGGATGGACAGCTGGAATCAGGGTGATTTCCTGAACTGGGACTTAACCGTATGGATGGATTACATGGAGGACTGGAGTTCATCGGGTTCCGCCATAACCCTCGACGCCTTCGGAGCACTGGTGATAAACCCGATTTCCACCGATACGGTAGGATACGTATACATAAGCGAACTGGGTAATGGATTCAACTATATTGCTTTTTTTAGCGAAACAAATGAGATTCAACATTGTACAGGTATTATTCTGGATCTGCGCATGTGCGGTGAAAGCGGTTCTGAGATCAATGCGTATTACGGTTGTGGAAGGTTTATTGAAGAGTCTGTTCTGTGTTACTACAGAGCTTTCAGGGTAGGTCCGGGAAGAAACGACATGGGTGAGATGCTGGAAGTATTATCGTACAGAAATGGCATATGGCAATTCACAAAACCCATAGTTCTCCTTACAGGCAGGTATACCCAGGGCGCCGCCGAGCAGCTGGTCCTGCTTCTCAGGACCCAGGAGCATATTACCGTGATAGGGGATACCACAGCTGGCTTTGCCAATCCTGCTGTCTCATTCAATCTTACCGAAGGCTGGACCATTGAGATACCCTGGATGGTAACCTATTCCCCGGACGGCACCCTTATACTCAATTCAGGAATGGCTCCCGACATTTTCATACCGGCTTCCGAGGCTGATTTTGCAGCCGGAGTGGACCCGGTTCTTGATGCCGCCCTTGAAATGATTCTACCTTAGATTACTCAGCAGTAAGAGCCAGCAGCGTTCCCCCGGGGCTTATTTCAAGGTCAAGTGGGTAACCCTGCAGATCGATCTGGCCTTCAATGCTGTAGTCAGTGCAATTATAGGAAACCAGCCTGCTGATGTTATCTCCCAGATAGCTGAGCACATAAGCATGGCTGCCGTCAGATTCGGCACACATGTAGTGGATATCTCCAGAAATGGTTACACATCCGGTATACATCGGTCTAGGATAAACATAATCAGGAAAATAGCGCAGTATGACAGCAATCATCCCGCTTGAGTATCGATGGAATACTGCACACTTGGTAGTATCATTCGGAATGGTTTCAATGGCCGCTATCCTTGGAAAAAGGTCCATTGTTCTATGCCTCATCGCCCCGGTTACGATGGAAACAGCCTCGGTTTCTCCCAGGGTTCCAACGAGCATGGTATCCTGACTCTGATCGATGGCCATGCATGTTGGGCTGGACGGAAGGATACAGCTTCTGGACAAGTTGTTGCTCCCAAGTCTGACTTCGTAAATCTTGCTCGAATTCGCCCCGGCAACATAGAGATAGGGCAATTCGATGTTTGGGCCTATTTCTATGTCCACGGGAGTCTCGCAGATGGAGAAACTGTCCATGATTTCCATATCCGGTACATGGAGTTCCACTATCTGTCCTAATGCTCCTATGATGTAGATGCTGTTCTCGACCGGACTGTACTCTATTTCGAAGTAGCCTGAAGAGGAAGGGCTGCCAACGGTAAAGCAACCTGTCTGTTCGTACGATTCAAGATCGAAACGTATCAGCGTTCCCTCAGTGGTGGCTACAAGGAAGCAATCGGCAAGGGCACACAGGGATCTTGCTCCCGAGATGTTTTCAATTGTATGAACAATGGATAGATCCGGTGTGTGTATGATATTGATTCCCCCCAGCAGCGTATGGTCGAACTCCGTAAGATCAGTGCAGCCGGTAAGCATCAGAAGCGCTGCCGAAGCAAAGACTATCCTGCGGCTGATTACCATGATATACCCGCTGACAGGATGAAATGCCTGGCCGGAGACCAGACCCTCGGGTTACCCGTCGCACCGCTGGGATCCCCGGTTGTGTGGAAGAGAAAAGTATCGTAAATGTGAACCACGTTCTTTCTGTTGAAGAGGTTGAACACTCCCAGAACCAGATCCAGCTCGGTGGGGCCTATGCGGAACATTCTGGAAAGGGTTAAATCAGTCTGCATGGAGAAGGGATACCTCTCAGTATTGGTTTCTACAAGTTCCTCCTCCACAGGAGGGAGAGAATAAGGCATCCCGCTACCGTATTGCCATGAAATACCAAGCCTGATGTTCTCCAGGGGATAAATTCCCCCTACTTCCGGTCCCTCCGATTCAAAAGATCTAATCTCAATGGATGCAGATGCCGTATGTGTCTGATCCCAGTCGAGGTAGTTATCCTCGTTGGAGATGTACAGAATTCCCATCTGAGAATAATTGTACCTCTCAAGTATTGATGAGTATTTGCCCTTGGCAACTGAAAGAGAATACGAAATCTGTCCTGAAAGATTGCTTCCCGCCCTCCTGTTGAGGGTGGTTTCAATGCCCCTTACCATTCCATGGCTGTCGTCGTTCGAAAAAACGTAGTATGTACCTTCACTATGGTCTTCGGTATTCACCAGACCCGTAATATCCTTGTAATAGGCTGCAAGTGATAGTTCAGTGTACCTGTCAATAAAATGCCTTATCCCCACTTCAAAGCTCTGCGTCATCTCAGGATCAAGGTTCGGATTGCCTGCCACGATCTTGTCCTCGGAAAGGTTGTAGGATGTCTCAAGGAAGAGGCAGTTCATGGAAGGCATCTGGAAATAATGTCCGTATGTTGAGAAGAGAATTGAATATTCGCTGAAGGGAACGGAGAAACCCACCCTTGGACTGAGATGCCATTTTGATTCAACCCGAACCTGATTGCCTGTTTCGGAATCGAATACCGAGGTATTGGCATCGAACATATCACCCCTGAGACCGGCCGTAGTTATCACTCCTCCGGGAAATCTGTAGCTTCCCTGGAGGTAGCAGGAACCCGAATGAGGGTAAGCGTCCCACTGGGAAATGAATATATCGCCGTAGGCCTGGGCGTATACATTGTACTGGTAAAGGTCGTAGTAGTCTGCTGAGAGCCCTGCCTTTATACGTGTCCTGGTATTGGGACTCGAGTCAAATCCCAACATTATGCTTCTAACTGTTGCCTTGGAATCGTACCACACATTAGGGTGGGTCCCCGTGTGATAGAATCCTAAGGAGTCATCTATTCTTTCTTCCGGCATGAACTGTGTGAACCAGTAGATGGGGTATGTGTTTTCTCCGATGTAACCCCCCTCCTGTAACCGTATACGGTTCCAGTCCTGGAACTTCATAATGCCCAATGTGAGTTTCAAGCAGGTTTCGCTTCCAAGCAGCTGCGTGGTGTTGAAGGTAAACCCTGCCGTCTCGCTGAAACGGACAGGAAGGGCGTAATCCTGACTTCTCCCGAGGTATGCAACATCATCGATATAGGCCGGAAGATGGTACCTGGACCAACCCCACTCATTCCATCCCGTCTCTCTGCAGGAACCCAGAGCGGTGAGGGCGAAGCTGGTTCTGTTAAGCGGTCTGTAGGTTATCTTGGCAATACCCGACATGTCATACTGCCAGTTGTTCTCCCACATACCGCGCGTATCCAGGGTATCCTTGCCGCTTACAGAGAACTGCCCGGATGCGTTGAACCTCATCTGCCCCGGAATACGAATTCCAATGGAAGGAAGAAGCATTTCCGTGATGGGTTCAGGACCCGAAACCGACCCTTCAATACCGGTAAGGTCACTTCTGCACTGCTCCACATCCGTTTCTTCTATAAAAAGCTGTTCTCCGGATTCAAAGGAAGCGGTTGTGATGTCCCCGTGACGGAGTATCAGCGAACCATGGTACGTATCACCACCCTCCTTTCCGATGAGGTTAACAACTCCTGACATGGAATTTCCGTACTCAACACCAAGTCCTCCGGTCATCAGAGATGCGTTTGATATAGCACTCAGAGGCAGTTCCAGGCTGAATTTGTTGTTTATGGGTGAACGGATTGAGACCCCGTCAAGAAGGTAATCCACTTCTCCGCTGCGGCCGCCCCGTACGTGCATCTCACCGTGGCTGGTTACCACACCTGGCTGGGAGGAAACAATATCTACAATATTCCTTGAAGTCAGAGTTCTTATCTCGGTAAATTCCATCAGATGCACGGTGGCGGGAATATCCTGAAGAATGTTGCTCCTTGATTCCTGAACGACGATAACAGTTGTACCTGAGACATCTTCAGAAAGCTTGAAATCAACCCGGCTCAGCTGATCGGCAATAACGCGGACACCTTCCATCCTGGAGGTGGCCCTGCCCACCATTCTGGCGGTTACAGAGTAACTGCCCGGAGGAACCCCTGCAATGATGTATTCTCCATTGGCATCCGTCATGGTGCCCAGGGAAGTTCCATCTATCATTACAGTGACTCCGATAAGCGGGCTTCCGTCAATGTCCGATACGAAACCACCCACGATTCCCGTTGTATCTGCGTAAGCTGAAAAGGTGAGCAATAACAGGGAGAGGAGTATCAGGATGGCCGTTGTATCCAGGAAATTCGCGTTTGTACTGATTAATTTGGAACCTGCCGCTGTCTGTTTCATCTCAACTTTCCTCTTCGATTCTATAAAAATACATTTCCAACCACGCCATTCGTTATGCTTCTCTTCCGATGTGATGCCGGCTGGATTGCCGCATCAGAAGTCACTCTTTATTCAACGCAACAGGATCAGTCGAACTATTGCTGGTATTCGAAGCAACCAATATCATAGCCGTTTCCTGACGGTCTGGGCAAGCCATCCATGTCCGTAACGGGAGCCTGAAGCTGGTTTCCCTGGTCCACGGCGGGAGATGTTGAAACTATATGGTAGTTATTGCTTCCCGGGTTGGTGAACTCAGGATCTCCCTCCGCATAATCGTCACCGTAGTAGTCACTTGTTCCGTCTATGAGATTGTGATCAGCCTGGAATCCGGTGCCGTACGCCTCCGCGTTGAACTGTCCGGTGGTGTTGCCTGACAGAATGTTGTTCCGTACAACGATATTGTC
>DAOWFD010000221.1 GCA_030638185.1 Candidatus Aegiribacteria sp. | reverse complement strand
ATTCCGGATACGATAGGATATCAGGGATTTGTTCAGCTGGGCTGGGATTCTTACTCAGATGATAACTTCCAATTGGCACTTGAATACTTCCTCGATGCCATTGATATCGATCCATCAAGGGCTGAAGCTTTTGTTGGCGCCGGTTGGTCATCACTGTACCTGCCTGACTATTGGAGAGTTGCTGATGAGTACTTCTTCATGGCAATTCAGAATAAAGTCGGGTACTACCCATTGAGCGGATACAGCGAATCCCAGGTTCAGGATACTATGTGGACAACCTTCGATTGTCTGCATCCTGATCTGCCCAACTATGTACTGAACCCCATACTCGAGCAGACCGCTGACTCCGGTGTTGTATGGGTAGGGGAACAGATCAATGACATAGTAGGCGATGTCTCGATGCCCTTCCGCTTCAAGCCGCTTAATGGCGGGGTAATGGCGATGTTCGAAGCTGTCAACAGCTACACCACGGCTACCTGTGAAGTGGACAGTATTGCCGGAGGATGGGTGTATATCATTGTACCCCGGGCAGTAATGGAGATCAGCAGCGATGACTACTTCACATGGATCAGTACCGATGAACAGATCAATTACGAATATCGTGTATTTGATCGGTCAGGCTCTCCGGGAGGACAGCTCTTGTACGACGCCCTTGCCGGTTCCTGCATGCTGCAGGATATCAGGGGCGAATATGGAGATCCCCTGCTGGGCTGTGTAGCCGCATGGGCACTTGACTTCATGAAAAGTGATTACCAGTTCGGCTACGGCACAACCCATGCAGATGATGAATCAGTATCCAATCTTCAACTGAAGGGTACGGCCGCTGCTATGGCCTTTGCCCAGCAGTACTTCAGGTTCGCATGGTTCACATGCACAAGTGAGGGACGAGGTCTTGGTCTTAATCCAGACGACCCAGACTTTGTCACAGGCCTGATGGCAGTTATAGAGTTTATGCTGCTCTGAACAGCTAGAACAGGCTGATAACCGGAAGACCCCCCGGCAATATGCCGGGGGGTCTTCTCACGTCAGTAGAATTATAGGGAAGGTCAGTATGCGGGAGCATCTATACTGAAAATATCGTAATTCCCATCGCCGTTGACCCTGTTCGAAGAGAAAACTAACCAGCCGTATCCAGGATTCCATGCTGGATAAATATCATCCTCCGGATCATCAGTTACCTTGATAACGCTGGAACCGTCAAGGTTGCTGATCCATATTTCGTAATTACCGGATCTGTTTGAAGAGAAGGCGAACCAGTCGTCTTCAGGGCCCCAGCATGGATGGATGTTATCGTGAGAATCCTCGATTACCGCATGTGGGTCGGAGCCGTCTGGCCTTATAAGCCAGATATCCGAATGACTGCCATGTGAAAGCTCGAAAAGGATCCATTGATCATCGGGTGAATAGGACGGACGCAGGCAGTCGTACTGGGGCGCAAAGAACTCGGTAGGGGTAAGCAGAGAGTCCTCGTTATACTCGGTTTTCCATAGTCCCCAGTGATCGTTTTCATAGGTACACAGAAGGAGCGAATCCTCATCAGCTGTCCAGGTGGGATGAAGGTGGTTCCTGCCATCGTTGATTACAACCAGCAGAGCTCCAAGGTTTCCGGGAACGGTTCTTACAGTTGAAGTTGAGTCGGTGTTATAAGTTGTATAGACGATCAATCCCTGATCGCCGCTCCAGCAGCCGTTGGGCCCGGAAGATTCGTTCATATCGGAAGCAGCGACGGGGATGGGATCGGTGATGCCGTCAAAACCCAGAATGCAGTAAGACGTGTAAACAAACGAGGAAAGCAGCAGAATGCTTCCGCCCGGAGACCAGGAAAGGGCAGTGTCAGCGTAAACGCTCGACAGGTAAAGGTAAGCTCCATCTGGCCATTCCTCAGGTTCTGCGGGATTATTCCCGCAGGAAATCAGTATTGCTATCAGTATAGATAGAAATGCAGGGATTTTCATAATATCGCTCCTATTTTTCAATGTTTTCTGTGTCTGCAAGAGATCTCAGCGGGCTTTTATATCCGACCCTGAAGTTATCCTGGCACCGAGGTTTTTCAGTCTGTCCACTAAGTTTTCGTAACCACGTTCAATCTGGTGCACGTTTCGAATAATACTGGTGCCTTCGGCACATAAAGCGGCAGTTAGAAGAGCCATCCCTGCCCTTATATCCGGGCTGATTACATCTGTTCCATGTAGTCTGGAAGGCCCTGAGACAACCACCCTGTGGGGATCACACTGTATTATTACAGCGCCCATTGCAACCAGTTTATCGACGAAAAACAACCTGCTCTCGAACATCTTCTCAAAGACCAGCGTCGTTCCCCTTGCCTGGGTAGCCACCACTACTGCGGTACTTGTAAGGTCAGGAGAGAATCCGGGCCATGGAGCATCGTACACGGTGGGTATTGAACCGCCACGGTCAGGCTGCACCAGAAGTTCCCGCGTGCCGTCGATTACAAGGTATTTTCCATCGGTTTCGACCGAAATGCCCAGCTTGGAAAAGCCGGTCATGATTGGTTTTACGATATTCGATGGTACATCGGGTATCCGGATCGCTCCGTTGCAGCATGCTGCGAGTCCGATAAAGCTCCCTATCTCGATATGATCAGGCGTGATGGTATGTTCTGTGCCACTGAGGAGAGTGTCTGTTCCCGTGATATGTATCCGGTTGGTTCCTATGCCGGTTATCTTCGCTCCCATCGAGATAAGCATTCTCGCAAGGTCCTGAACGTTGGGTTCGCAGGCTGCATTGTAGATCAAAGTATCTCCGTCAGCAAGTGTTGCGGCCATTATTGCGTTCTCGGTGGCTGTAACCGAAGGTTCATCAAGAAAAATGGATTTACCGGTAAACCCCTCTGTCGAAAAGGAGATCATCCTACCCGAAAAACCTACGTCTGCTCCCATCTGTTCAAGGGCGAGGAAATGGGTATCGAGTCTTCGCCTGCCGATAATATCTCCTCCCGGCGGAGGCAGCTTAACACGGCCTGCTCTTGCCGTAAGAGGTCCGGCCAGAAGAATCGAGCCTCTGATCTCCCTGCAGGCTGACGTATCGATATTATCAGGATTGATGATGGATGCGTTGACACGCATCGAACTGATGCTCAGGCGGGTGCCTGCAACGCAGACACTCTCCCGAAGCGACATCAT
>DAOWFD010000119.1 GCA_030638185.1 Candidatus Aegiribacteria sp. | reverse complement strand
GGTATTGTATTTAACTCTATATCTATATACTCTGCAATACTCTCAATACCAAGTGGAAGAGGAGGGCCAAAATGTACTCTAGGTCTGCTAACATAACCATCAGACCATGAAACAGGCAAATCAGAACGTCTCAGCGCCCTTCCCCACATCCGTACCATATCAAGATGGGAAGTATATGCCATACAATCTGTCTTTGAATAGCGTACCCTCAGTATCGTAGCACATTTTGAGGATGATACGGAATGATCAGAAGTGAAATCCCGGACTGGAGTTACCCCAGTGTCCCGGGTTCCCGAGCAGGCTCCACATCCCATGCATCCCTCCTCCCTGCAGTCGGGAGTGTTTCGGCCCTCGAAATATCGTTTATTCTCCGCTTCAAGATACTCCTCTGAAACACCCGTGGAAATAAAGCTCCATGGAAGGTCTTCTCCCTGTTCAATACCTGCCTGCAGCCGTACACGAAGATGATCGTAACCGTCAATAAGGTCTTTCCATATATCCCATCTGAATTTATCGGTCCATGCGTCGAACCTGGCCCCCATTAAAACAGCTTTCTCAAGCATATCAGCGGTATCTTCATCATTACCAACCGAAAGTAGCCCTTCGACAATAGCCGCATTTGGGCTGTTCCAATTCAGAGATACTTTTTTTCCGCAGATTCTCTTCACCATCCTGATTCTCCGCCAGATTTCATTTTCAGCCATCTGCGGCGACCACTGCAGCGGTGTCTGTGCTTTCGGTACAAAGGGAGAAAGGGCTGCTGTTATGCTCTTTCTTGGATTACGACCATGTCTCCGGGCAATGCCTGCTATCTTTAATACCAGCTCACCGATCCCGATTATATCCTCATCGGATTCCTCCGGAAGACCCACAATGAAATAGAGCTTTATCCCCTTTGCTCCCATTCTGAAGACAGTGTCCACCGCATTGAGGATAACATCATCGGAAATGGGCTTGTTAATCTTCTGCCTTAGCGATTCCGAGCCCGCTTCGGGAGCAATAGTGATCCTTCCGGTAATGCTGCAGCTACCTTCAAGCCGGGTTATAGTATCCGGTCTCATCGATGGCCTGCCGATGGATGCATGGTGCTTCTCGGCCAGCATGTCCATCCCTTTCAGAAGCTCAGACAGATGGGAATAATCGGAAAGTGATAGAGTCAGGAGGCCGGATTTCTCCCACCCTGTGGATTCGAGGATTCTATCCAGCAGGTCTACTGTCTCCTCTGGCGGCCTCTCCCGGACAGGTCTGTAAAGCTGTGAAGCCTGACAGAACCTGCATCCTCTGGTGCAGCCCCTGGCAATCTCAATAACTGCCCTGTCCTGCGATACCCTGGAATTTGGAACCAGCTGTGCAACCGGAGCATATTCCATTCGGAGGCTTCCGATCCTCTGTATCTCCACATGTTTCTTTCCCAGAATCGGAACATATACCCCGGGTATTTCGCTGGCTTTTTTCAGACGTTCGCTTCGAGAGCCGACACCAGCAAGAATCCTGAACAGATCTACCCCCCTCTCCTCAACTTCGCCCAGAAAGAAAATATCCGCAAAGGGAGCAAGGGGAAGCGGATTTCCCAGACCGCCGCCTCCGAAGAGGATAACGGGAGCGTTATCATCTCTGTCGCTGCTGCGAAGGGGCAATCTCATTCTTGTTATGAGATGAAGCACATTCGTATACAGAGCCTCGGAGGAAATGCCGAAACCTACAACCCTGCTGAAACGGACAGGATCCCATCCTTCCAGATCAACCCATTCGAGGTTCTCCCTGCCTATGATCTCATCCATATCCGGAGCGGGACAGAATGCTCTTCTTACATCAAACTGGCTGCTCGAGAGCAGAATATGCCTGAGAATTACAAGTCCGAAATTGGACATGCCCAGCTCGTATATATCGGGATATACAAGTGTAACCCTTGGCCTTCCCCTTCCAGTGGCATCAAGGTTCCACTCTCCTCCGGTATACTGCTGGGGTCTCTGTACCTTTTGAAGGAATTCGGCGTAGGGATGGCCTGCGCAGATCACATTCGTAACGGGGCAGACAGATCGATCTTCTGCGAAACCGGGTTTGCCAGAAGGCCGTGATCTCTGTAAGTGGAGACAGTCAGGTCCAGGACTCTGTTTCTGGCATTATCGAACGATATCCCGGATGCAAAACCGAAACGCCATAGAACTGAACAGATGACACCTTCAACCTCGCTGCTGTTTCTGCGGAGAATTGCTGTCCAGTTCTCAGAAACACTGTCGATTTTATCAGTTACAAGAACATCGATCCATAACATCCTGTCTTCCGACCGGTCAACAAGCTTGCTGAACTCATCGATGAAGGACCATGTCTGCTTGTTGGGGTTAACAATATCATGGTAGCGGGATACTATCCCGCTGACTGTTTCTCTGCCCAGGCAGGGGTTCATGAAGCACCAGTAATCGTACCGCTCAAGACTGTCGGGGCACGTTTCGGGATATATCCGCCTGAAAGTTGACATTGCGGTCATGGCCGCCGGATCGGGAGCTTTCAGCCTGACAATTATCGAGATATTTCCCATAACTCCTTCTAACGTTCCATTCTGAAGTAATCTGCCAGACTCATGAAGAAAAACGATCCGGGACCTTTTTCAAAGGCATAGGAACCGGAACGGAGTGACTGATCTCTGCGGTCTCCCCATTCTCCGGGAAGGGACGGGGGAAGCTGCCACAGCCAGAAAGCCCTTTCAGGATGAGGCATCATTGCCAGCACGTTTCCGCGGTCGTTCATGATCCCGGCAAGGTTAATGAGGGAACCGTTCGGGTTAACCGGATAATCACTCGATTCGGTTCCTTCTTCATCACAATATTTCAGAGCCGCACTGCTCTCGGCTCTTACATGGTTCTCCTCCGAGAAGACAAACCTTCCCTCGGCATGGGCTATGGGCAGAGGCATGATCCCGTTGCCTGTCTGAGCAAGCCATGGACAGATCCGCTGTGCCTTCGAAGTGGTATGAAGGAATATCCACCTGCTCAGATAACCACTGCGTCCGCTGATGTGATTCGCCGCCAGGGCGGATTCGATCCTTCCCCTCTCCCATCCGGGGACCAGACCACTTTCCACAAGTATCTGGGCACCGTTGCATATACCCAAAACAGGTTTGCCGCCTGCAGCCTCGCTGAAGACCAGATCCATTATTCTTTCCTTTGCGGCCACAGCACCGGCACGAACCCTGTCCTGAAACGAAAACCCTCCTGGAAGTACGTAAGCATCTGGCAGGGAATCCCTCAGCTCCTGCCATTGATTCCACCGGTAGATGAGGCTGTCCATTTCGCTGTTCTTTATAACGCGCGAAGTTTCGTACTCGCAGTTTGATCCGGGGAACTGAATCACCGCAACCAGAGGAACGGACTTCATTCCGTTACCTCCTCTCTCCAGATAATTCTGTCGAGCCTGTTGGTATGGTCTTCCAGTATCTCCTGCAGTTCCATTCTCCACCGGGACGAAGCGATACAGAATTCATCCGTTACCCTTCCAGCCACGGAAAGAAATTCCGGCTTATTCTCTATCGCGTCCCAGGATTCCTGTGACATTTCCATGAGATAACCCGGTGTTTCGGAATAGAGGATAACCGGGTCCAGCACCTCAGTATCGAAAACAATTCCCCTTCTGGCGTCAGGCCGGGAAGCAATGGCCATTTCCGCCGCGGCCAGTATCATTCCACCCTCCGATATATCATGGACAGATATTGATATACACTTCTCGCAGCAGTCGAGTACGAACAAGGCCATTTCCCGTTCGAGTTTGCCCCTGAATGCAGGCACTCTGCCTCCTCTGTGTCCGATACACGTTCTATAGAACAGACTTCCGCCCAGTTCATCCCTCCGCTTACCCACAAGGATGATAAGGTTTCCTGGTGCCTTGAGAGATATATCGGTGGACTTTGTAAAATCATTTATCCTGCCGAAGACAGCGACTATGGGTGAGGGGGGAATAGCCCCCCCCGAAGATGACTGGTTGTAGAAACTAACATTACCCGAGACGATCGGCAGAGGGTCATCTTCATCACCTTCAAGGCCAAGTTCTCTGCAGGCGTCCGCAATTCCTTCCACACCTCTGCGGAACTGCCAGAAGACATCGGCTTTTTCAGGGTTTCCGTAATTCAGGCAGTCTGTGGCTGCGATAGGAACGGCTCCGGTCGCTACAACGTTTCTGACGGCTTCGCCTACGGCGTGGGCTCCCGCAAGGTAGGGGTCAAGCTCACCGATCCAGGGATTGCCGTCTCCTGAGACAGACAATC
>DAOWFD010000088.1 GCA_030638185.1 Candidatus Aegiribacteria sp. | reverse complement strand
TTGTGAAGGCAAATGAAAAACTGACGAAAGCTCTCGCGGAAGTAAAAACACTCAGCGGACTTCTTCCGATCTGTGCTTCCTGCAAAAAAATTCGCGATGACTCCGGATACTGGGAACAGATAGAGGAATACATCACAGAGCGTTCAGACACTCAGTTCAGTCACGGAATCTGTCCTGAATGCATGAAGAAGCTATATCCTGAATATAAAAATAAATGAGAACCCTCTCGAAGGATCCTCACGGGCGGATATACCGGTGAATTTTGCAGATTACGATAACAGCACTTGGTAACATCGTCGGCGGGATATCATCAGCAGAGGGTAGAAAGACTGTATTCGTCCGCGGCGCTCTCCCTGGCGAAACAGTCAGATGCAGAATAACCTCAGAGAAAAAGAACAGAATTGAAGCGGAACTGCTCGAAGTCATTGACGCATCTCCTCACAGGGTTACTCCCTTCTGTGAATACTTCAATGAATGCGGGGGATGTTCGCTCCAGCATCTGTCTTACAGCCAACAGCTTATCTGGAAAAGAAACTGGATAGAGAAAGCTTTCAGCAGAGTTGGAATCAGCTTTTCAATAATGGAAGATGTAGCTCCGTCACCTAAAACAACTGGATACCGTAATAGAGTTTCATTCGATGTGGTCGAGGGCAAGCCGGGTCTTCACAGATTCAGAGGTAATCCTTTCCCGGTTAGTGAATGCCCACTGCTCAATCGTAGAGGACGGCAGGAATTCAGACTGCTGCAGAAAGTTAACCTTGACCATTGTGCGAGAGTCTCAGTGCGAGCATCTGACAGAACCGGCAGCGCCATGCTTGAATTCAGAGGGGGATTACCACCAGGAAGTCTTGCGCAGGACAATTCGGTTATTACAGCGTGGAAGATATCTGATAAATGGGTGACTGAACCTGAGGGTTGTGAAGTTACAGAGCAGGCTGGTGGCTGCACCTTTCCAATCAAACCGGGAACATTCTTTCAGGTAAATCCCTGTTGCGCTGACAAGCTTATCTCAACTGTTGCTGATATATGTCATTGTGATTTGAATATCCTTGACCTCTACGGTGGCTCAGGAGCTAATGCACTCCCTCTCGCAGCGTCTGGCGCAAGTGTTGTTTCCATTGAGATCAATCCCGATACTTCTCTTTCAGGACGAAAAGCTGCCGAGATGAACGGTGTTGATTCAATCAGTTTCATAACAAGCTCTGCCAGACAGTTCCTGACAGATTCTTCAATGTCAGGCAGGTTATGGGATACGGTGATAGTTGATCCGCCGAGAGCCGGGCTCGGTATCAGAATCTCGCGTCTCCTGAGAAAAACCAATTCAAGGAAAATTATCTATGTTAGTTGTAATCCTTTTTCCCTGGCAAGAGATCTTCGTATTATCACAGAGAGAGACTGGGCTGTTCAAAAGGTTCAACCGATTGATATGTTTCCTCAAACGGATCACATTGAGACAGTGGTTCTGCTTGAGAGAAAGGAAAATATATGTCCGTCGCAGTAATTTCGCTGGTTCTCATGATAGGTTCAGTAAAGCAGACAGGGCTTCCCCTTGAGGATCCGCTCAACTGGTGGATATACATGTTCGAAACTGTAACGAGCGAGATGCTGCAGGGTAGTTTCCCGGCGACTGACGCTGAAGAATTGTTTACAGAAACCATATCCACTGAAGGACTTGAGGATATTGGAAGATATGTTTTAAGCAGAAGTCTTCCCCCTGGCAATCTGCCCGGTGAGAGCAGCTTCAAGCTGGCTGTACAGGGAACAATCGCCGGTGAGATCCTCTTCTCGAAAGATGCTTTCGAAACGAGATGCGGTGCAACGGGAAGAATTTTCGCCGATATCCTTCCATCTCTTTTTCTGGATGAAAGGCTTTCGATCTGGGCAGGTTCTGACGAAAATCCCCCGGATTATTTCACTCCATTTCACAGAGGTGCGGAACCTGGAAGGCACCTGTATGTCGACTGGGGATACATCAGATGGGATCACGAGACGATCTTAATCAGTTTTGGAAGGATTCCACAGAAATGGGGCCCCGGCAGATTCACTCAGTTGCTCATTTCAGACAACAGCCCTCCTCTCGATATGCTGAGGGTGGGATTCAGTCTCTGGAATATTCTGGAATTCACCGGTTTCACTTCAACTGTGAACAGTGATTCCTGTACTTACCTGACCGCCCATCGGCTCGATATAAAGCCCCTTCCAAATTTCAGAATCGGTCTCAGCGAATCAATACTCTTCAAAGCGAGCGGACTGGATTTCGCATACATGAATCCTGTTATTCCATGGTATCCTGTTCAATGGAATGAACGTGTTGACGACAACGCGTTCCTCGCTCTGGACGCAACATGGATACCCTTGAACGGAGTTGAGACCTACGGAGAATTACTTATTGACGATATTCAGTACGAGAACACGCACAACAGACCGAACAAGCTGGCCTGGACAGCCGGCATTTCAACCTTCCTTCCGACATTGCAGCTGGGTACCGTGGCTGAGTACACCAGAATCGACAGGTACGTCTACAGCCAGCGGGAGCCGCGGAACTACTACCTGCATGATGGTTCTATCATCGGATCAGAACTTGGCCCCGACGCTGACAGGATTACGCTTTCACTCGGAACTCCAGCTCTCTGGCCTCTTCTGGCTGAAGTGACTCTAGATCATATCAGACATGGCGAAGGCACCGTTCAGGAAGGCTGGCCGGACTCTGTACAGACAGGCGGGAGATTTCCATCCGGTATCGTGGAACACTCAACAGGTGCTGAGTTGCACCTGAGCTGGTATCCGGCTACTTTCCTGGAGGCTCACGGAATAGTCAAGAACACATGGATCAGAAATCAGGATCATGTTTCCGGAGAAAACGGCTCCGACCTGGAATCCTCATTCGAACTCATCTGGACCTGGTAGGGGACGTACCACACTTCTTCAACTTGTAACACAGGATTTGTAATAAGATTTCAGTTAAGCCTGATGGGATTTCCGTAAATTCCCGGGGTGCTTCCCTCAATTACTCTCGCATCGCATATACTCACGAAGAAATCCACAGGACCGGCATCACCAATGATCGCGTATGCGTAACCCGCTTCCCTCATGCTTTTCAGACAGGATAGTACGAGTACTCTACCGACGCCTCTACCCCGAACGTTCTCCAGAGTACCGATCGGACCGAGAAAACCTTTCGCAGTACAATCCCAGCAGCAGAAGCCTGATGGCTTTCCGGATTCCTGTTCAACAGCAACGAGAATTGATGGCGGGGTTAAAGAGAATCCGACCCTTGCCTCTGCTTCCCAGCATTCACTGAAATTCTCTCTTATGAATGAGAGTATCCCGGGTGACTGGTGCGCAAGCGGTCTTCCGATCCAGATGCCCTTTACATTCTCAGCATCAGGGAGATTGAACAGCGGTACAAGCAGATCCGGCAAGTCAGCCTGCTTAACCGGGAAGCATCATGTTTCTGAGGAACATGAAACTTTCGTTGCCCGTGAAAACGTAGATAGTGCTTAAAATAAGACCGAGTATTATAAGAATCATTATAATAATCTTGCAGGCATCCTGCCCTTTGACAGCTCCTATCTGCTTGGGTTCCCGTCCAAGACAAGCGCTTGCAGCATACAGTTCTTCTCCGATCAAGGTATAGTCACATGTGGTA
>DAOWFD010000409.1 GCA_030638185.1 Candidatus Aegiribacteria sp. | reverse complement strand
GCGGAATCCCTTACCCATAATGCTGCGAGAAACCTTTTCAGAAGATTTCCACCCGCGTAATTCACAACCGGCATCCACAGGATCGTCCGCCCCGTTTCCGGGCTCCAGATACGCCACCTGTTCTCCGCGAAGATGAATCCTGTCTTCGCTAATGCCGCAATTGTTCCACTGCTGTACAGCCAGGCGGGAGCCGCGAAGCTGCTGACTTCGATACCAAGAGTCCGTTTCAGAGTCTCCCGGCCCTCCTTCAGAAGTTTTTCCGCCGCCTTTTCATCAAGACCCAGAAATTCCCCCTCACCCCTGGTGAATAATGATGATCTGATTCTGTCTGAAGTACCCAGGCCAGCGGTGTTGCCTTCATGCCTGCAGCCATGAAGAACAATCTCCACACCGTTTTCTTCCAGCCCCTGAAGCCATCGGCAGAAATCAGGAAATTCGTCCAGTGACCACTTCCCATGATATTCCGGAACCACCAGCATGCTGTACCTGACAGCCCCCAGCTCTCCTAGGGCGGAGTGAATCTTTCTCAGAGTGTCTTCGTGAGCCGGTGAAACATCATGTACGGTCAGGTGTAATCGTTTCACTTTCACTCCCACCACTTGCCCGGCGGAACCAGCCTGTCGACATCCTTCTCTTCACAGGCATCCTTTATCCTTTCGTAGAAGCCCTCCATTCTTCTGAAAACATCCGTCCAGCTGTGCCGCGCAACGGCATACTTCCTCAGATATTCGGCGGTTTCACTGCCGGATATCCGCACCGCTTCGGAAACTGAGCCGGCCAGGCTTTCCGGGCTGTCAGGTTCAAAAGGGGAGAGAAGACCCAGCGACGCCGCTATTTCACCTGATGCCTCAGCATCGGGAAGAACAGGAACAGTACCGGACGCAATGGCCTCAAGGGCTGCAAGTCCGAATGTTTCGTACCGGCCAAGGGTCAAGAACACATCGGCGGATGCCATGGCTTCCGCCACAGCATCTCTGCCCCTCAGATAGGGTAGACGATGGACTTCCGGGTACTCCTTGATAAAGTTACTCACAAGACCTTCGTGGGGGCCGTGACCTCCTATGACAAGCTTGATCCTGCCGGGGTCTCTGAATATCGGATAAGCCTTCATCAGAAGATCAAGCCCCTTCTCCCAGTGTAACCTTGCCAGATACAGGACGAGCTTGCAGCTGTCGGATGCTCCGACTTCCCTTCGGAACCTGCGGGAGAAGGCAAACGGTGAAAACCTGTCCGTATCAACTCCCAGAGGGGTATGAAAGAGTCTCCTTACCCCGGTTTCATATAGCTTCTCAAGCATGCATTCGGAAGCGGCGAAGACAGCTGTCATGCGGCTGTAGTACCTGCTGGCATGATTTCTGGCGATCCGACGAAGTCGCTCCGCAATTTTCGGGGGAAATATCTTTCCGGCGTAGGGGCCTACGTAGCTGTCGGGAAAATCCGAATGGTAGAAGCCTACCGTTGAAACCTGGGAAGCCCCCATAGCTCTGACCGTAAGAGCAGGGAGCAGGTAGGGGCTTCCTATCTCAATAATGTCAGGCCTGTAATCGAGAAAAACGGAATTGAGACCTCCGCTGTCTACGATCATGCGGTATCCTGATTTGAACAGAGGTATCGAGCTGAGCGAGTAGATCCTTGCGCTTCCCCTGAAAGTCAGGCTGTCATCCTTCCCGGGAATAACCAGAGCAGCGGTATGACGGGGATGTTCGGAGAAATAGTCAAGCTTCCTGTTTTGGTAAACCCGTATTCCTCCACCGACACCGGAATACAGACTGTTTACATCACAGATTCGCATTGGCTTTTAATGTATGCCATTACCCTGGCAGGCATCGCTTCCAGGCTGAAGGAGGTACACGCCACCCTTTCCATCATCGGATGCAAGAACCATTCCGTTACTTTTTACCCCCATTATCTTAACCGGCTGAAGATTGACCAGGACTACTACCTTCCTGTCGATCAGTTCTTCCTTTGAATAGAATGGCTTCATCCCGGCAACCAGCTGGCGCGTATGATCACCCATATCCACCATGAGCCTGAACAGCTTGTCGGCACCTTCTATATCATTGACCTCCTTTACAATACCTACTCTCATGTCAATCTTCATAAAATCATCGTAGGATACCGTTTCTTTGATCGCAGATACCTCGGTTCCGGAGTCGGCTGTCTCGGGTTTGCCATCTTCTTTCTGCATAACTTCCTCAAAACCTTTACTGAGCTTTTCAAGCAGTATTTCAGGCTCTCCCAGCTGCCGTCCGTGGGGGATGTTCTCTCCTCCGGCATCTTTCCAGAGCAGGGAACTGCTTCCAAGCATTCTGCCGGTTTTCTCACAGGTAAACGGGATGAACGGGGCGAACAGTATCCTCAGCGAGTCAGCGAGCTGGATACTGTAGTATATGGTTGTCGCGCATTTATCTCTGTCTGTTTTCGCGGTCTTCCAGGGTTGGGACTGATCGAAATACCTGTTTCCCTCCCTGGCCAGATCCATTACTCTGAGGCATGCGGCCTTGATTTTGAAATTCCGCAGCAGCTCCTCCATCTCGTCGCGGGCAGCTGCAGCGGACAGCATGAGCTCCCTCTCCTCCTGTTCCTCTCCAGCAGGCTCCGGAACCCTTCCATCGAAGGTCTTATGTGTAAACTTCATTATCCTGTTCACGAAATTTCCGAATACATCTGCAAGCTCGTTGTTCCTTTGCCGGAACTCATCCCACGAAAAGTCGGTATCACGATTCTCTGGAGCGTTTATGGCAAGAGCATATCTCATGGGGTCAGGGGGGAAGTGAGCCAGATAATCCTTTAACCATATTGCCGTTCCCCTGCTTGTGGAAAATTTCTCTCCCCTGATATTTAGAAATTCATTGGAAGGGATATTCCATGGAAGAACATAATCACCGAGACCGTGAAGGACGGAGGGTTCTATTATCGCGTGAAAGACTATGTTATCCTTCCCGATGAACTGCACCAGTCGGGTTTCAGGATCAAGCCAGTAATCCTTCCATCCCTCCGGTTCTCCCCTTTTCGCGAACAGTTCCATAGTGCTGCTCACGTAACCGAGAAGAGCTTCGAACCAAACGTAAAGAACCTTCCCGGAAGCATCCGGAAGCGGGACGGGTACGCCCCAGTCAAGATCCCTTGTAATAGCCCTTCCCTTCAGTCCGTCACCAAGCCAGCCGCGACAGTAGTTAAGCACGTTGTTCTTCCAGTCATCGTGGGCTCCCAGCCACCCTTCCAGCCATTCCTGGAATTCGTCCAGCCTGAGAAACCAGTGGGTAGTTTCCTGCGGGGTCGGAGTAGAACCGCATATTTCGCAGACCGGTTTCAGGAGGTCAAGCGCATCCAGCCATGACCCGCAGTCTTCACACTGATCTCCCCTTGCATTCGCAGAGCCGCATTCCGGACAGGTCCCTCCAACATACCTGTCGGGCAGGAAACGGCTGCATTCATCACAGTAGAACTGCTTCATGGATTTTTCAACGATGTATCCCTTTTCAAGCAGGTTCAGAAAGACTTCCTGAGTGAACTTGTAGTGTTCCGGTATTTCGGTTCTGGAGAAATTATCAAAGGACATTCCGAAACGCTCAAAATCCCTCTTGATGATCTTATAAAACCTGTCAACAAGCTCACCGGGAGTTATTCCCATCTGTTCGGCCTTGATAGTTATGGGAACACCATGCTCATCTGTGCCGCAGATGTATATGACATCCTCTTCGCACATTCTGAGAAACCGGACGTAAATATCAGCCGGCAGGTAAGCTCCGGCCAGATGTCCAAGATGTACATGACCGTTAGCATATATCAGCGCGCTCGTTACCAGATATCTTGACATTGTCTCTCCATGCTCAGGGAAATATTCTTAGCTTAATCCTGCTGGGGGTTCACCTTATCACGAAGTTTCTTCAGAGGTTTCTTCTTCCTGTGAAACTTCTCGATGTCCATGATCTTCTCTTCTTCATCCCCCATCTGAAGGGTTACCGTCTCTCTGAATATGTCAACCGCGGTTACCTTCCACTCCCTCTTTCCGATCCTCGCTCTGGAATCCAGCTGAGGGTAGAGTTTGGAGGCCTTTCTATAGAAATCTGTTTCGTAATTCAGGCAGCACATCAGGCGGCCGCAGACTCCTGATACTTTAGACGGATTAGGAGCCAGATCCTGCTCTCTGGCAGTCTTCAGGGTAATCGACCTGAAATGTGACAGGTAGGAAGCACAGCACAACCTCTTTCCGCACAAGCCCATGCCGTTCTTCTGCCTGGCATCGTCTCTTACACCTATCTGCCTCATCTCTATTCTTGCATGGAACTTGCTGGCAAGATCCCGAACGAGCCCTCTGAAATCCTTCCGCTGGTCGGCTGTGAAATATATTCTTAATTTCCTTCTGTCCAGCTGTGACTCACAACTGGTAAGTTTCATGTCCATGCTTCTTGTGGAAACTCTTTCTTTGCAGAATTTCAGCACCTTTCTTTCGAATTCCCGATTCTGCCGATTTTTCTGAAGATCATCAGGCGTAGCTTTCCGCAGAAAATGACCGATGATCGAAGCAACTGGATCCCTTGGATTGTACTTCGCAATGACAATACCAATGTCCTCCCCTCTGTCTGCGGAAACAACGATCATATCTCCCACTGAAACCGGTTTATCTGACAGGTTGATAAAGGTATCAAGCCTTTTGGAATTGAATAGAAGCCGGAAAAGTTCTATTGCACTGGACCTCTCCTTATCGTAATCTCCGATATTGCCGTTTCCGTTCCCACTCACGCAATTCAATTCAATGATTCCTTTCACGAGCTGACTATGCTTTTCCACATACAGGTAAAGGCCGCCGCCAGGACTATTCCCGGCATACCGTTTCCAGCAAGTCTGATTTCAGCCCTGCGGAAAAACTCAATGCCGGAGCCAAATGCCTCATCATCGATGCTGAAGCCCTTAAGAGCATCCTCCGAATGTACAACAGGTTTTTTATCAAGGACGCCTCTTCTGAGATCATGGATGAATGTCTGCATGCTTCTGCAGAACTCAAGGGTGCCTGTCCTGCCCAGTTTGCGCGTAACTTCGGAAGCCAGGGCTATAACTGATCGCGCTGAATCGTATTCAGTTATTCCGCGCAGGACGTTTTCCGTTCCGTATTCACCCTCCGCAGAAGATGGGCTATTGCCTTTCAGAAGGGCAATCCCGGGTCTCCCGTCGGAAGACCTGGCGATATCGGAAGCTTCTTCTTCTCCAAGACCCAGACGGTCCATCAGAATGTCCCTGATAGTATCATCAGGAATCCTCCTGAACCTTACGAGGTGAGAACGGGACCTGACTGTGGGAAGCAGAGCGGACCATCTGGAGCTGATAAGTACTATCACAGTATCATCTGGAGGTTCCTCAAGTGTTTTCAGCAGCGCGTTTGCGGCCTCCACTCCCATCCTGTCCGCATCGGGAATGATCTCAATATGACCCTTGTCCTCGTAGGCCTTCATTGAGAGCCTCTCCCTCAGTTCCCTTATCTGGCTGATACTTATCCTGGTATTACCGTCCAGCCTTACCGGTGTTATGCCGTCATCCGTTCTTGACTGAAGAATATCTGCAATCTCTTCGGGTTTGGTGCTTCCCATTTCAGGGATAGTGAGTCTCACGTCCGGATGCTGAAATCTGAATACCCTCAGGCAGTTCCTGCATTCACCGCAATAACCGTTTTTCTCCTCCTCGCACATCCAGGTTGCCGCCAGCTCAAGCGCGGCGGTAAGCCTGCCAACACCGGAGGGACCGGCGAAAAGGTAAGCATGGGAAAGCCTTCCCTTTGAGAAAGACCCGCTCAGCAACTCATCCGCCCGATCCTGCCCTCTTACTATCTTCAAAAGACCCATTCTACTTCAAATACTCCACTGGATTTACAGGTTCTCCTCCCCTGCGGATCTCAAAATAATATCCAGGCTGACCCCCCGGAACGGATCCGGTTCTGCCCAGTTGAGAGTCCGCGCTTATTTCATCACCGAGGCTGACCATGAGCTGCCCCAGATAGCCGTAAATGGTGTAATAACCATCCTGGTGATCAAGAACTACCATCTGCCCCATGCTCAGGAACTCACCAGCATACATCACTACTCCGGACGCCGATGCACAGACACTCTGTGATGGAGGAGTAACAACGGTTATTCCATCGCTTGTGGTCTGAGTTCCATACCGCTGGTGCGTCTCTATTCCAAACCCCCTGACCACCTGTCCGTCGGCAGGCCAGCTTACGTTGCCCCTCTGCCGCTCTATATAGCTGTTCATGTCCGGCTCAGTGAGAGGTGCTCCCTCGGAAACCGGGCTTAAACGGGTGCTGAGCTGAGTTACGAATTCAGCCCTGCTTATTCTCCTGTCTTCAAGTACAGCAAGGGATTCCTCGGCGGCAGCGATCCTTCCCATGATCTGGTTCCTCATCGAAGCCTGGCGCGCCTCTTCCTCGTATATACCTTCCTGTATCTCCGCCATCTGCTGCCGCAGTTGCTGAACATTGACAAGAAGGACCTCTAGTGAATCCCGGAAACTTCCAAGTGAATCCTGGCTGATCGACAGCATGAACACTTCGCCTGCCGCCTTCGATGCAAGATAATCTATATAGGCCTGCCGGTGAAGCATCCTGCTGAACCCTCCCTCCACGAAAAAGCTCCCTATTCCTCCCAGGTTCCTGTGGGAGTACAGGTAGAGCATATAGGAAGACAGGTTTTCAACAAGAGCCTCTCGCAGTGAATCCTCGGCGGTGAATACACCGGAAACCCTGCAAAGCTGCTGTAGTATATCAGCTTCCTCCAGGGCCAGCTCATTGTAATAGCTTCTGGAGGTCAAAATGTGCTGATGGATAGCGTCCAGGATGGTGGATAGAGCAGCTTCCTCATCTTCAAGCCGGGTTATATGCTCCTGTGTTTCCTGCATGCAGGCATCAAGACTGTCCAGAGAGCCTGCGGACACCAGTACCGCAAAGAGCATAAGCGCAGTCAACTGTGCCTCCCATCAAATAATCTAGAGAAGCCTTGAAGCCAGTTCCTCCGCCCTGTCAGTCTTCTCCCATGAAAATGCTCCGTCCGTTCCATGTTCCCTTCCAAAATGCCCGAAGGAGGATGTGTTTAAGAAGATAGGCTTCCTCAACCCAAGATACTCGATAATTCTATATGGGCGAAGAGGGAATAGATCCCTGATCGCCTTTTCAACGGAATCAATATCGCTGACTTTTCCCGTTCCGAAGGTCTCTACCATTACGGAAACGGGTTCCGGCCTTCCTATGGCATAGGCAAGCTGGATTTCGCACCTGTCCGCGACGCCTGCCTTTACCACGTTCTTCGCAATATGCCTGGCCATATAGGCAGCCGAGCGGTCAACCTTGGTTGCATCCTTACCTGAAAACGCTCCACCACCGTGCCTTCCTGAGCCACCGTACGTATCAACGATGATCTTTCTTCCGGTAAGCCCCGTGTCTCCGTGGGGACCACCTATCGCAAATCTCCCGGAGGGGTTGAAGAGAAACATGCCGTTCCATTTCAGAGTCGGCCTGCATTTTTCTAGAACCGGTGCGATGACCTTCTCCTGTATATCGTCTTCCATCTCTCCTGTTTCAACATCGGGTGCATGATGAACGGAGAGAAGGATCTCATCGATGGCAACAGGTGTATAACCTTCGTACTCCACAGTCACCTGGCTTTTCGCGTCGGGCCTTGCCCATGGGAGTTCTCCCGTTCTGCGTGATTCTCTTAACTGTTCAAGAAGCCTGTGGGCCAGTTGAATAGGATAGGGCATAAGGACTTCCGTTTCTCTGCATGCGAAGCCGAACATTAATCCCTGATCTCCCGCTCCTTTGTTGTCAACCACACCGTGGTCGATATCAGGCGATTGGGAATGTATTTTTATTTTGTACGTGTTCTCGCCGAAGTGAAAACCGAGATCAGGGATATCGTACCCTATCGAGCGGATCGTATTCCTTGCTACCTTCTCGTAATTCACATCGGAGTGACTTTTCACTTCCCCCGCAAGAAGGCAGAAATTGGTTGTTACAAGGGTTTCGCAGGCAACGTGAGCATCAGGATCATTTACAAGGTGTGCGTCAAGGACAGCGTCCGAAATCTGGTCACAGATCTTGTCGGGGTGTCCTTCGGAAACGGATTCGCTGGTAAACATAGTACCCATGGTTGTACAAACCTCTCCAATTCTGTAGCCGAAAAAGAAAAGCCGCCAGTGGCGACTTGAGGTGAGCTATCGGCTTTTTAGCACTTTTTTTTTTGTGGTTGCAATATTCCCCAAATCATTCCACAGTAAGTAATGATACGATAAATACTGCTTAAGTCAATATCTGAATCATTCTAGTTTTTCTCTTCCTCATCTTCCTCGTCAGCATGTTTGGCAAGATCCGCTATCTCTTCAAGACTGTCCTTATCGAACTCGCTTCCAGCCTCCTCCAGGGCATCGGAAAGCTCTTCTGACAGCAAATCCATCTCATCCGCATAACGGTTTATGATCGCCTGATCCTTCAGCTTCTTCTCCTTGTCCTCCTGAAGGTTCTCTCTTTTCCGGACAGTGACAGCCCATTCCTTTCGTCGTCTCTTCTCCAGGAAGGCTCTGCCGGAACTGTCGGGGAAAAGGTAATAAAGAAGCTTCTCGTGGGGAGTTTCAGCCAGGGGAAGGTCTGTTCCTTCCAGCAGAGGTATCTCCCTGCTGAAGTCAGAGGAATCGTACCGTCTCTCATCCCTGAAACCGCATATCTCCTCCCTGTAATCCTTATCGACAGGAAAGGGTGTTTCCCCGTAGTATCCGGCTACGAGGTTTTCGTACTGCACCGGATTCACATTTTTCCCTAGGGCTACAAGGTAGGCCTTTACTCCAACTATCTGAGATGTGGGGGTAACAAGGGGACACCAGCCAGCCTTTTTTCGAACTGACTGCACCGCATCAAGGGCTGCGGAAAGACAGTCCGATTTACCATCCTTCTCAAGCTGAGTTGTAAAATTGCTGTACATCCCACCTGGAATCTGAGCTTTCCTGACCTCCTCGTTGGGTGGGGGGAATCCGCACATATCTTCCATCCCATGCGCGATACCGATGGCATCTTCTGTCCTTCCCTCCGATAGACACCGGAGCACTTCCTCCGCCATGGGTGCGAGAGTATCTCTTCCTGGCCAGGTAGTTTCATGAGTAGAAACGGAGAATTCCTGCTCAACTTCACCGATAACTTGTCTCAATTCAGTATGCAGCGGCTCGATCCTTCCCTTTGAAAGGTCCAGACCGGTTTCTATACCCAGCAGATCGGTAAAGACGGAGAGCAGCTCAACCGAAGGATGGGAGGCTCCCCCGGCAAGAGGAAGGAAGCATGTGTCTATCATTTCCACACCGGCAAGCATGGCAATAACCGCCGAAATATGGCCGAAGCCCGGTGTACAATGAGTATGGCTGACCACAGGCACATCCAGTTTTTCCTTCAGTGCGGTGTAGTACTGCCAGGCAACGGACGGTTCCTTCAGCCCGGCCATATCCTTGTCCGTAATCATATCCGCGCCCAGTTCCTGCAGCTCAAGGGCTTTGCCGACAAAGTGATCAATATCGTACGGGTCCCCGGTGGTGTAGCATATAGCCGCATCAAAGGCCCCACCCGCCTCCCTTGTACCCTCAAGGGCCGCTCTGAAATTGGGAATGTAGTTCAATGCATCGAATATTCTCATGATTTCGACTCCGGACTGAACGGCTTCCCGGTTGAAGTCCTTTACTATGTCATCAGGATAGGGGTCGTACCCGAACAGGTTCTGCCCCCTGGAAAGTGCTCTCAGCCTGCATTCATAGGAACCGGCTGTCTCTGTCATCCTCTCCAGCCTCTCAAAAGGATCTTCGTCAAGATACCTCATGGCGCTGTCCAGCGTAGCTCCCCCCCAGACTTCCATGGTTTTCATACCGGTATCAAGAATCAGAGGCATGAGCCGAAGAACCTGTGCGCCGGACATCCTTGTTGCCAGCAGTGATTGCTGGCCATCTCTCAACGTAAGATCAATGAACTCGATCCTGCCTGAGGAGCAGGGTGTCATCTCAGGCCCGCGACCCCTTTTGCTACTTTTCTTTCGCTACTTGTGAATGGCAATTCTTGTGGATATACTGCCATGGTTCCCGAAGGGTCCGAAGTTATATTATCTTTAAACTTCAGACCGCTCAATCTCCGGAGGTAGTATTGAGAAAGAATGTTAAGGTTATCGCCAGCCTTGTCAGAAAAGCCAGAAGGAAGTTAAACCAGGGCAAAAGGGATGAAGCTCTCGAGATCATGAAGAAAGCTGTCAATGTTGATGATAACAACGGGGTACTTGTACAGGTCATACGGGTTATAGGCAAAAAAAAACCGACAACTGAGCCTGAAGATGAACCGGTAGAAGTCCAGGAGGAGGCTCCGTTAGTAGAACAGGCTGAACTGGAACTGGTAGAAGTCATGGAGGAGGCATGGGTGATAGAACAGGCTGAGCTGGAACCGGTAGAAGTCATGGAGGAGGCTTGGGTGATAGAACAGGCTGAACTGGAACCCGAGCCAGAGGCGAAAACTGTGAAAAACAACAAGGAAAGGAAAGTATCGATGGCTTCCGAGGATCAACTCAATAAACTGTTTGAAGCTTCTGAAAGGGAATACAATAATGGCCATCAGCAGAAGGCTATTGCCTATCTGAAAAGGGCCAGGAAACTCAATCCGGATAATCCGGAGATTCTATCAAGGATAAACCTCCTTAAAACGAAGATCAAATCTGCCAACCTTGTTAAGATAGCAAGGAAGAAGCTTGAATCAGGGGAAGCCGCCAGGGCTGTTGTTCTGGCCCGTCAGGCTTTTAATATGAGACCCGATACTGAAGCTCTTGATGAACTGCTTTCAGACCTTGAGAACCAGCCGGGAATCTCCTCCGCAAAATCTGCAGACAGAGGCTCCGCAGGGGAGATATCCATTTCCAGCGGGGAATACATAACCGTAATACGCGAGCTTGTGCAGGATAATTCCCTGGAAGAGGCCGCATCGGTAGCCAAAAAAGCCTTCGAAATCTATCCCTATGATGATCTGGTGGTAGAGTTCGTCGATAACTTTAAAAAACTTGGACTGCTGGAATAACGGGTTAACTAACCTGAGAAGAAACCCGGAACGCAGGTCAGTAGAACACCAAGGACAAGTGCGGCTATTCCTATCAGGAATATCAAGCCGGTGATCACCGGATGAAGTTTCTTCCCCAGCATTACAAATCCTGCAACTGAAAGCAGAAACCCCGGTATCAGCAGGGCAAGATAGGCGTAGTTCAAAGAGATCTCCTTCTTATCTGTTTTGAGTGTGCTTAATCGTACCACAGGCAATAACATTCACGGACGGC
>DAOWFD010000112.1 GCA_030638185.1 Candidatus Aegiribacteria sp. | reverse complement strand
AATTTCTCCGCAAGGGAACCGTGGTAATCGGAAAAGATCACGATTCTTGCAATACCCGCCGCCAGAAGAGCCTTTGCGCACGTTGTGCAGGGCATGTTCGTTACGTAAGCTGTAGCTCCGTTGATGGAGATACCGTGTCTTGCGGCCTGGTCAATGGCGTTCATCTCCGCGTGATTAGTTCGGACGCAGGGGTTATCAACTATGAGAGATCCTACGTCCTCGCAGTGCGGAAGTCCCGGAAGTGAACCATTGTAGCCGGTGGAGAGTACGTACTTGTCCTTAACCAGTACGCACCCGCAGTGCATCCTGGGGCAGGTTGCCCTTTCGGATGCCAGCATGGCGAGTTTCAGAAAATATTCGTCCCAGGATGGTCTCACTGCAGCCCCCTTTGAAAGTGAGAAATTACGGTACCGGGGAGAATGATTCAACTATTGAAAGGCGTAGTCAAGCTGGAATCCCAACTCAGTTCTTGAATTGCCTTCGGTCTCTTCCCAGCCTGACCCCAGAAAATCGGCATCCTCAACGCTTTTCCTTCCCAGGGCTCCCCTGAGAAAAAAGCCCTCCGATACTTCGGCGGAAGCCTGTAAGAAGAGGAGAAAGCTTCTACCGTACAGAGCTGTAGAACCGAAAACCCCGGGGAACGAGGAACCACCGGCGTAGACCCTGGAATTGTATCCGTCTGTCGAGCAGGCAGCGCCTCCCATATCGAGAGTCAGCCAGTTCTTCGGAGAGTATCGGAATTTCAGTTCTATTCCCGCTCCGGCTTCAGACGAATCTTCCCTGGAGCTGCTCCATCCGGATATCTGGATCCTGGTTCTGATTTTGAGCCTGTTTTGAGGCTGCCAGCTGTTGCCAAGCCAGCCTCTCCAGCTTTCTTCATCCGTCTCCGTTCTGGTTCTGATGCCAACCGAGGCTTCCATGCTCCAGGGGAAACGGTATTCGGCTTCAAGGGAAGCAAGGAGTAGACTGCTGTCTTCGTTTGAATAGGTACCCGTACCCGCCTTCAAAGCCATCCGGGGGAATATCTTCCACCGGAAACCGTAGCATAGGCCTATATCGCATTTTCTGGAGATGGCCGGCGAGGTTCTGTCGCATGGAAAACTATCAGGATTGCGCAACACCATTAGCATATGTCTGAACAGAAGAAAATTCTGGGAAATGGAGCCCCATGATGCAACATCGGTGCCGGAGGAATCGACCCCTACCGCTGCTTCACCTGATAGATTGAGTGATCCGAGGTCGATGTTCCAGTCGCTTCCGCACCTGAACCAGTTGTATTCCCGGGTTTCGTTCCGTGAAGCGGCGGCGGCAGTAATTCCCCAGCGCTGCCCTGAAATGCGGGCCGCGGCCAGCTTTTCAATGAAGGCGTTCCTGCCAAGGACCTCCGATTCGGTGCGGTGGTATCCGCTTGCCAGTGAATCGATCGGGGAGAGAGCAGTCAGGACCGAAATGTCCATCCCTCCGGTTGAAAGCATTATCCCGATCCCCGTAAGGGATTCGGAGCGGCAGCTCCAGGGGGAGGTGGCGGGTTCGATGCGGTTCCTTGAATTCGGAGGCTTGTACAGGGAAAGCTCACTTACGTTTGAAAACTGCCCGGGAAATGAGAGTATCAGGCCGCTGCCCAGGTCAGCCTTCAGCCATCCGACAGAGACTGAGCGGACCGGATAGCCCTTAGGTGTCCAGGACGCTCCGCCGGCGACTATGTCGACCCACTCCTCTCCCCTTGCTTTGTCCATTAGAAGGGTGAATCTCCAGAAATCAGACCGGTATCTGAACCTGCTGTAGAAATCGAATTCGTCACCTGTATAGTGATTCTCTAGCGTTCCTCTGCAGCCTGGAAAGCGCCTCTGAAGCCTGAACCTGAGATCTCCCTCGGCGTTTGAAGGCTTGAAAAGTATGAGAAGGATGATCAGGACTGATGAGACTCTCATTCCGCAACCAGGTATTCGCCCAGGACCTGGAGGATGGATGGGCCGATGCCAGGGACATCCTGAAGATCGCTGACAGATGAAACAGGGCCGTACTGACGAAGCCAGGAGGTTATCGCGGAGGCCTTGGATGGGCCAATTCCAGGGATATGCTGCAGCTCTTCTTCCGTTGCGGTGTTAACATTAACAGGGAATTGTACATCGGTCTGTTCATCTTCCGTTTCATGACGCGTCAGTTGAAGTACGGAAGGGCGGGAAGCGCAGTGGCCCCAGCAGAGGGCAACTGAATGTGTTCCCGGAAGTGAGGCATGCTCACGGTATCCGTATTCCATGCTAAGAGCCGATAGAGACAGTTCAAAGGCTGCCCAGAACCTTGCAGGATCGGTTTTTAATCCGGTAGAAATACTTAGCATGGGCTGCGGAGAGAATGCTGTATGAAAGCTGAATTCTATATCGAACTCCTCCTGCCTTCCAGCCCCTATGGCACAGACGACGTTCTCAACCGGAACCACCCCAACTGCAAGCTCAAGTGAACGGGGAGCTGCCGGATCGCCGGAGGCGCCCAGGTCTGTCCTTAATACACTTCTGAAAAGCGCTGTAGAAAAAAACCCTTCAACTGGAGACCACACGGCGGAGACATCGGCCGTAGCACCTGTTGCCCTGCTGTACCCGCTTATCTGAAGCCTTCTTATGGAAATGCCTACTCCAACCACTACTCCGTTTATCAGTTTCCAGGCGCCTGCAACTTCAGCGGCTGCTTCCGTATAAGATTCATCGCCTGACAGTGACATCGCGGCCCCGAGAGCGTACCTGTTGAACATGAAGCATCCGGCAATCGTGGTTCTATCGAGCCTTCTCAAGCCGAATGGGCGTGAAGCGGAGGCTGCTATACCGTGCCCCTCCAGCAGACCCATGCACGCTGGATTGGCAGACAGCACCAGTGGTGTTCTGGGAAACAGTGAGGACGCAATGCCACCCTGGAGCCAGGGGGATTCGAAAACAGGCTCGAATGCCGCCCTTCCTTCAGTACAGCAGAAAACTGAAACGGTAAAGAGAATTGTTGCTGTTCTCATATTAAGAGTTTACGAAATAAATGGATTAATTTCAAGTGGTCAAAATAACAAGGTTGACAATCGGGCAGTAAAACGTAAGTCTATGTTGATGATTAATTGTATGGCCGATTAACCGGTTCAATCCGTACTATGGGAGAAAACAGATGCGTTCTTGGGAAGACGCTCCCGCGTTGCATCGGGGCAGGTGTAGACTAACGCATCTTGCCTGCAAGGTTCTAGAGAAAAGATTTCCGAATGCCGCCAACCCTATTGATGAATGGCTTCCGCCGGAACCGGACTGGTCCCGTGAACTGCCCGATATTGATATACTTCATCGTGAGCTTACGGAACTGAGAATCCGCGGCGGGAAAGTCGTTCTTTACGGGCACGACGATATGGACGGCATCACGGGTATATATATAGGCCAGAGGATACTTGAAGGTGAAGGATATCAGGTTGTACCCATAATGCCCAGGAGGACAACCGATAGTTACGGTCTCCTTCCGGAGAGGATGGAGGGAGTTCTGCTGTCGGGCGACCTTCTGCTTACTGTTGACTATGGATGCTCAGCCGTACGCGGCGTTAAATGGGCAATTGATCTTGGTGCCAGTGTGGTCATAACCGACCACCATACACTCAACTATCCCCTCCCGCCAGCCCATGGAATGATCAACCCTCAGAGAGTGGGACCTCCCGCAACCTACCTGGCCGGCTGCTCGGTTCTTTACGCAGCCCTTGTCTCCATATATCCACGCTGGGAGAACCAGCCTGAGCTTCTTACCGCAATTGCACTTGGAACGGTATCGGACCGCGTGCCATTTCTGGGCTGGAACAGGTATTTTCTGGAGGAATTCAGAAAGATCGATATCGGTGAGCTGAGGGGCGGACTGGCCGTGCTTGCGGAAGTCTGGCCCGCCAGGGAGAAAGCCTGGACAGGCTCCATGGTTCGTCATGCCGTTACTTCAGTAGTAGGAAAGGGGGAAGACTCCGGAATCGAGATCCTCCTTGATTTCTTGAATGATGAAAATTACAAGCGGTGCCGAAAAACCTGGAAGCGGCTGAAGAAGAACAGCAGGCGAAGAGCCTATACACTGTCCGAAATCTTCTCAAGGGCCATACAGAAAAGGGATGATCAAGCCTCTGCCTACGGGATGAACCTTGTCTATCTGGACTATATCCCCGATGGGATGGGGGGAACCCTTGCGAGTAAAATGACCAGAATCACCAGCCGCGGTACACTGATCGTGTCCCCCAGGGAAAACGGAAAACTTGTTGGTGAGGCCCGTTCCTACGGAGACTGGGATATGGCCGGTTTTCTGGTAAGCATGGGAGATGTGTTTACGAGCGCGGGGGGCCACAGAATGGCAGCGGGATTCAGCTGTGAGGGGACATCCTGGAACCAGCTTCGTGAGTTGCTCCTTTCGAAGATGGTAGAGTATCCGGTTGACCCGGTACCCGTGCCGCACATTGACCTTGTAGTAGATGAACTTCCCGATCCTGCAGAGTTTCTGTGCCTTGCTCCCTTCGGCGGTGAATTCCTTCCCCCGGCGGTGAAGAAGGGCACAATGAGATATCTGATGAACGTCGGTGAAAATTCCGTAAGCTGGTTCATAACAGAGGAGAGTGGAGATTAGCGGGACCGATTAGCGGGACCGGACGTCACTTACCACACTTGCAATATTTAGTATCGTCAAATAAAACGCATAATAGTTGGAAAGCAGCGATTGATGAAGTATTTGGTTACAGGAGCGGCGGGGTTCATTGGAAGTCATCTTGTCCGGCAGCTATTGTCAGAGGGAAAAGAAGTGGTGGCGGTAGACTGTTTCCGGGATTACTACCCACCTGAGCTGAAAAGGGCGAATATCGCTGATTTACTTAAGAATCCTTCTTTCAAGCTTTTTGAAGAAGATCTGTCCGTAAAGAACATGTCCTGGCTGGACAGGGCCTTTGATCCCCATGAAGAAATCCTCATATACCACCTGGCGGCACAGGCGGGGGTAAGGAAGAGCTGGGGAGAAGAGTTCTCCCAATATACTGTTGACAATATCATGTCCACGCAGAATCTCCTCGAATGGTCAGTTAGGAGAGGAAACGTAAGGAACTTCATATACGCGTCCTCCTCATCCGTATACGGAAGGGCTACGGATCTGCCTATGGTGGAGGACATGACTCTGCCCGTGCCCGATTCCCCCTACGGTGTTACAAAACTTGCAGCGGAGAATCTTGTAAGGCTGTACACCAGGAATTACGGCCTTCCAAGCGTTTCCCTCAGGTTCTTTACCGTGTACGGCCCCGGACAGAGACCCGACATGGCATTCTCAATTTTCCTGGAAGCCATAAGGAAGGGAAGTCCCCTCAGGATATTCGGTGATGGAAGCCAGACAAGGGATTTTACTTATGTAGGTGATGTCGTGCAGGGTTTGAGACTCTCGGAAAAATGTACCGATGGAAAGGTGATGAACCTTGGAGGAGGTAATACTCTTTCGCTCCTGAAGGCAATAGGGATTCTGGAGGAAGCAGCCGGTATGAAGGCGAAGCTTTCGTTTCTGCCCGTTCAGCCTGGGGATGTCCGGGATACATTCGCATCCACCGAACTGCTGGAAAAGACAACCGGCTGGAAACCCTCCACCCCCCTGATCGAGGGCCTCCGCCGCCAGTTCCTGGAAACAGAAAACCGGCAGAGTTGATCTGCCGGTTCCTGTTCGGGATTGTCTGATCTAATTTATCAGGTCGCTGTCGTTCCGTGGCTCGATCTTGAAATTATCGTAGCTGTACCAGCAGACTCCGATTACCTCACTGAAAGTATCATCGATAGACGGAGAGTATGAGTAATCACCCAGGTCGTCAATCCGGATATCTCCGGAACCGTCATCCACCGCCCATTCGCCGAATCCCAGATCATCTTCGGTTACCGTCACATCTGAGACCGTTACAAGCACGGATTCCCACTGTTCCTGTCCTGCATCGCCTGTATCTACCGATTCGGGATTGGGAAGAGTGTGGCCGGTCGAATGCACAACTACATCTGAAAGGTTGATGAGTTCAGTAAAGTAGTAATACTCTTGAACTTCACCTGTTACTGTAACGCTGTCACCCCTGTTGAGGCTGCCGACATCGTTGCCGTAAAAAGTAAGGCCATGCCATGCACCGCCGCAGGCATCCATAATAACCGCGTACGCAGAAGAGCTGGAGTAGTACTCGTCTCCACCAACTATAACAATACCTGTTACGCTGACAGTCTGTCCGGTAAAGGGAGAGGATGACTGCTGTCCCTGGATCTCGTAGCATGTATAGACGTCTCCGCCGCCTCCGCCGCCGTTTATGGTAATATCGTTGTTGTCCCGGGGCTGTATGCGCCATTCGTCGAATTCGTAGAAGAGCGGACCCTGTACATCGACTGTGTCTCCCACATTGGGTTCGGTGAAGTCACCCCGGTTACCCATATAGCAGCTGCCGCTGCCGTCATCGATCTCGTAGCTGTACTGGCTTGCGGAGAGAACAATAGCGTTGGTCACCGAAACGACAACACTTTCGTACTGTTCCTCGCAGACCTGGGCCGTTGTGAGTTCGACTGAATTGGGGAGAGTGTGGCCGGTTGAGATAACCTGGACATCGGAAAGGTAAGTGAGTTCAGTTAAACCGTAGTACTCATCAACGGTTCCGGAGATAGTGATGCTGTCGCCCCTTGCAAGGGCGGCGGCACTGTCTCCGTAGAGAACAAGCCCGGTCCATGGGCCACCGCCGGCATCACATATGACAGCGTATCCTCCGTAAAGCTCATCTCCACCTGTGCTTACTATTCCCGTTACCGAAACCACCTGGTCGTCGTAAGGGGATGAAGCGGCCTGACCCTGAATCTCGTAGCATGTATAGACCTCTCCGCCTCCTCCACCGCCGTTTATGGTAATATCGTTGTTGTCCCGGGGCTGTATGCGCCATTCGTCGAATTCGTAGAAGAGCGGACCCTGTACATCGACTGTGTCTCCCACATT